>REEL01000114.1 GCA_007695095.1 Chitinophagaceae bacterium
ACTGCCCTAAAACCCATACAATCAATGTGCATAAAAAAATGACTTTCTGTGTGTAAATTATCAAAAGCTTCTTTTCTTTGTAGTTCAATAATGAAAGATATCAATTACAGCCCAAAAGTTTCATGTCAGAAGTAAACGATAATTTAGAAGAACTCAATAGCGAAGACCCGAAATCTACGCTGGTTAAAGGTATGTACGAAGACTGGTTTCTGGACTATGCTTCCTACGTAATCTTAGAGCGTGCCGTACCTGCCATCAACGACGGGCTAAAGCCGGTGCAAAGACGGATTATGCACTCCATGAAAGAAATGGACGACGGCCGTTTCAATAAAGTCGCCAATATCATCGGGCAAACCATGCAGTACCATCCTCACGGAGATGCAGCCATTGGAGATGCCATCATCAATTTAGGACAGAAAGATTTACTCATAGAAACACAGGGAAACTGGGGCGATATCCGCACCGGAGACTCCGCAGCAGCTCCGAGATATATAGAAGCCCGTTTATCAAATTTTGCAAAAGATGTATTGTTCAATCCGGAAATCACCGAGTGGCAATTGTCTTACGATTCCAGAAAAAAAGAACCGGTATGCTTTCCCGCTAAATTCCCATTAGTACTGGCACAGGGAGTGGAAGGAATTGCCGTGGGACTGGCTACACGTATAATGCCGCACAACTTTATCGAACTCCTTGAAGCTTCTATCAATTACCTGAAAGGAAAACCTTTTGAATTGTTACCGGACTTTCCAACCGGTGGTATAGCTGACTTTACCGAGTATAAGGAAGGTTTGAGAGGCGGTAAAATCAGAATGCGTGCAAAAATTGAAAAATTAGATAAAAAAACACTGGTCATTCGGGAAATTCCTTTTTATTCTACCACAAATTCTTTGATTGATTCCGTCATCAAAGCCAATGATAAAGGGAAAATTAAAATAAAGAAAATCACAGATAATACAGCTGAGCATGTAGAAATTCTCATAGAACTCCAAAGCGGTATTTCACCCGATTTAGCAGAAGATGCTTTGTATGCTTTCACTGATTGTGAAATTTCTGTATCGCCCAACTGCTGTGTCATTAAAGAGGATAAGCCCGTATTTATGGGTGTTAATGACATTCTGAAATACAGCACCGAACATACCCGTGATGTCCTCCGGCAGGAACTGGAAATTCAGCGTAAAAACCTGCTTGAAAAAATTCACTTTGCTTCATTGGAGAAAATCTTCATTGAAGAACGCATTTACCGCGACATAGAAGAATGTGAAACCTGGGAAGCTGTCATTGAATCCATAGACGAAGGTCTCAAACCTTTTTTGAAAGATTTTTACAGAGAAGTTACCCGTGAAGATATTATTCGCCTGACAGAAATTAGGATTAAACGTATTTCCAAGTTTGACTCCAATTATGCGGACGACAACCTGGCCAAGCTGAAAGCAGAACTAAAAGCCGTTGAGCACAATCTCGCCAATATCACCGATTATACGATTGAGTTCTTCAAAAAACTTATTTCTAAATACGGCAAAGGCAAAGAACGTAAAACCGAAATCAGGGTTTTTGAAAACATACAGGCATCACAAGTGGCAGTGGCTAATCAGAAGCTATATGCCAATTTTAAAGAGGGTTTCATAGGCACCGATTTGAAAAAAGACGAGTTTGTCTGTGATTGCTCTGACCTTGACGACATCATAGTATTCCGTGGTGACGGTAAATATCTTGTCACCCGCGTTTCCGACAAAACATTTGTAGGCAAAGACATCTGGCATGTGGGCGTTTGGAAAAAAAGCGATGAGCGCATGGTCTACAATGCCATTTACACAGACAGCAAGAGTAAACGCACTTTTGTGAAACGTTTTCAGGTGAAATCCATCACCCGCGATAAGGAATATGATGTAACGCAAGGACATGAAGGGTCAATTATGAGGTATTTAACTGCTAATCCCAATGCAGAAGCAGAAACGATTACTGTTACTCTAACGCCCGGTTGCAGTGCCAGAAAAAAAGTCTTTGACTTCGATTTTTCAGATTTAGAAATTAAAGGAAAAGGCTCTAAAGGAAATACCTTAACCCGTTATCCGGTGAAAAAAATTGTGCAGAAAGAAGCGGGAGTTTCCACACTTGGGGGGATTGATATTTGGTTAGATGAAGTAGTCGGCAGATTGAATACTGATGAACGGGGGAGGTATCTCGGTAATTTTTCCGGAGATGACAAAATCCTGGCAATTTCCAAAAAAGGCTCATATACCTTAACTACTTTTGAGCTGACGAACAAATATGATTTACAGGACTTACTGATAGTTGAAAAGTTCAATCCGGAAAAGGCAATTACAGCCATTCATTTTGATGGTGAGAAAGGCAATTATTATGTAAAACGCTTTTTGGTAGAAACCACTTCAATCGGGCAGGCATTCACTTTCATCAATGATGAGCATAAAAACTCAAAACTGGAATTAGTAACTACGCACCAGAAGCCTGCTATAGAATTACACATGCGTAAAGGTAAGTACAAGGAAAAAATTCAGGAAACTGTTGAATTAGCTGAATTTATTGATATCAAAGGTTGGCGGGCAATTGGTAACCGCCTGACTACGAATACTGTTGATAAAATCATAATGATAGACAGACCTGAAACAGAAACTCAAACCGAAACACCAACAGATCCGGATGATACTCTCTTCCCGGAAACCACCTCTAACAAGCCGGAACCGGAAGAGAAAAAAGCAGAAAAACCTACACCGGAACCCGAAAAGGAAAAACCGGCAAACAAATCTGAAGACAAACCTAAATCTTCAGACACCAAAAAATTCCAACCCGGCCAAACTATCGAATGGGATTTGAATGAAGAAAAGAAAAAAGACAATGACAAACCCGAGCAGGGGAGTTTGTTTTAGCTTTACAAGACCCGAGATAAAGTAGGCAGGGTGAGAAGTCCCAAGAGCCCAAGAAGACCAAGACCCAAATTTCAAGAAATCAAAAATTCAAAGGCAGCAATTTTATTAGCCTGCTCATAAAAGGGACTACCTAAAAATAATCCGTCATTATGAGCGCGACTACCGTAAATAATGGATTTTGTACATGCTCCCAAGTCGCGTGTGATAATCTCCTGAATAGAAAGAGCTGGATATGGAAAAATTATGATGGAAAATGTCAAATGGAAAATGTTGTGAAAGGTCTCCCAATTAATACGGAGATGCTTCCTGACGTCAGCATGTCATGTAAGAGAAAGGCTTTTCTTATTCATTAAATTGTTAGAAAAACTTTAATAGTATTTTGAACCTCATGCCCCCAATCAGGAGATTGTCACACTTCAAGCATGCCCGCAAGGCTACCTTTTTGAAGACAATGACGGTGAGGTGTGAGGCAGTTCTTTGTCCATTTTCTTCTCAATGAGTAAGTTTTTAATTTTATTTGTCAAGGAGGAATTCAGCCGCGATTTTTTTGTTAACCCTTTTTTTCTAAAAAAAAGGGTTAGTAAGGTATTTTTAATGTAAAAATTA
>REEL01000115.1 GCA_007695095.1 Chitinophagaceae bacterium
TATCCTAAAAAGGGTAGCCGCTTTTTTTTATGTACAAACAAGAATTAGTAAAAAAATAAATACGATGAGTCGTTTGATAAAACACTATTTTGTAGTTTTGATAAATTTTTGGAAAAAAACTTGACAATTCAAAAAATGGATTTTAATTTACTAATGTTTCAGGCAAGAATTGCAAGCAGAAACAAAACAAACTTTTTAAGATTAGCCTCATTTAAAGTTTAAGTTTTATTCACATTAAAAAACTTATATTATGCTTAAGAAATCATTATTAATTCTCGGATTGGTTTTTACTTATTTTTCATTTCCAACCTTTGGTCAGCAGGACCCCCAGTACAGTATGTACATGTTTAATGGTATGTCTATTAATCCGGCATATGCAGGAAGCAGGGAAAAAATAAGTTTGACAGCATTGTACCGTCATCAGTGGTCAGGCATGGATGGTGCACCAAGAACAATTTCATTTAACGCACACTCGCCATTATTGAATGATAGAATAGGGTTAGGTTTAAGTGTTGTAAATGACAGAATAGGAGTAACTAATACTAATCATATTAATGGAGCTTATGCTTACAGGCTGCCAACTGATATAGGTCGATTGTCATTTGGTATACAAGGTGGATTTTCTCACTATAATTCAAGATGGTCAGATTTAGTATTGAATGATGCAGGAGATAATAATTTTAGTTCAAATTCTCCCAACTTATTTTTACCTAACTTCGGGTTTGGAATATATCTTTATGATCACAACAGGTATTATGTAGGAGTCTCAGCTCCTCAATTACTAAATAACAGCTTAAATGAAAGCTTAAGTTTAGAAGGTACAAATAATGTAGCCCGTCAGTTTAAGCACTATTTTTTCACAGCCGGATATGTTGCAAAGCTTAATGAATTTATGAAATTCAAACCATCAGTATTGCTAAAGTATGTACATGGTGCTCCATTGCAAGCTGATTTTAATGCAAGTCTATTGTTTTATGACGCATTGTGGGTTGGAGCTTCATACAGAACAGGTGATTCGTTTGTCTTCATGGTTGAATACTACTTCGGAGAAAGATTTAGAGCAGGATATGCTTACGATTATACTATAACTGAATTGAATAATTACACTTCAGGTTCACACGAAATAATGATAGGCTATGAATTTAGTCTGGATAAAGATGCTTACCTCACTCCGAGAAGAATATCATACTTCTAGAGGTACTTAAGCAAATGAGGCTGATAAGAGCCCGGTGAAAACCGGGCTCTTATCGTTTTAAGTCAAAGTAATACGTGATTTTTTCTTTAAATTCTTCTGCTAATGCTTCATTTGTTTCCCAATTAAATTTTACTGCATAGTTTTCTTCAACAAATTTAACTGCAATATCACTATCATTTAAAGTACCTATTTCTCTTATTGCCTGACTAAATAAATCCATATTTCCGTTAAAAAGCACTTTCGAATAGGTAAATCTATCGTTTAAGTCAAAGATATCTTTTAAAGACTCAAATCTTTTCATTCCACTACCTGATTTTTTTTTGTCTTGATTACTACCTCCGGAAGTTAACTTGTCATGTATAGATAAAGGGATGTCTTTTCCACTTAATAAATGTGTGGTATTGCCCTTGTTTTTATCTGACTCCTTTTTGATATTATCTGTTTCTTTATCTTTTTCTAAGAAAACTTCCTGCTTTTCAGGAATTTCATTTTCTGTTAGATCAGAACCTTTTTTATCTGAATCTAAACTCTCATTAATTTCAGTGTCTTTTTTTTCATCCTCAAAACCTTCCTTTACGTCTTTTTCTTTCTGTGAGATATTACCCGTTAAAACTGAATCAATTTCAATCTCATTATCTTTTTTCTCATCAATATTATCTGAATTTTTCTCTTCATTATCTCTTTGAGTGTTTAATTGTGACTCGGGTTTTGATTTTTCTGCGGAGTTCACTTCCGGAGTTTTTGAGTCTTCATGTGAAACATCAGAAGTTGATTCTTCTGTTTTTTTAAATGAATTATCTGTAAGTAGATTTTCAACTTTATCTTCAGTTTCAATACTACCGGATAAATCTTGACTTGCAATTGATTCCAGAAGGTTTGATTGTTCACTTAAGTTTTTCAAATAGGCGTTAAACAAATCTATTTCAACTGAATCAGGAATATCATCAGTAGAAATATTTTGATTTAAATTTTGAAGTTTTTTTAAAATTTTTTCAATTCTGTTGTGAATATCTTGCTTATTCATTTTTTAAAATTAATTTTATGCAAAGAGAACGAGGTATTTTTTTTATTAATTGTTTAAACTTAATACCTTCATATTTTTTTTCCAAAGAAAAAGAAAACTAATTAATATTATATGTTTATTGAGCCTTCAAGCAAAGGTACTAAAAGAGGATGGATAGAAGTTATATGTGGCTCTATGTTTTCCGGAAAAACCGAAGAATTAATCAGACGACTCAGACGCGCTCAAATTGCAAATTTGAAGGTAGAGATTTTTAAGCCTTTGGTAGACGACCGCTATCATGAAAGTGATATAGTTTCTCATAACCAAAATACCATTCATTCGACACCCATTAGTCATTCAGAAAATATTTTACTTTTCGCGGATAAATTTATTGATGTAATAGGAATTGATGAAGCACAATTTTTTGATGATGGTATAGTCGGTGTATGTGAAAAGCTGGCTTTAAGCGGATCCAGGATTGTGGTTGCAGGTTTGGATATGGATTTTGCAGGAAAGCCGTTTGGCCCTATTCCCGATTTACTGGCTATTGCAGATTATATTACTAAAGTGCATGCGATATGCAATGTATGTGGAGAGATTGCAAACTATTCTTACAGAAAAACATCAGAAACAGGGCAATTCCTTCTTGGAGAGAAGGATCTTTATGAACCCAGATGCAGAAAATGTTTTTTTGATATAGAAAAAAAATAGCCTCTCTCTTTGAAAGTGACTAACAATGTATTAGTTTTGTTATTGGTTATTTAATAATTGCTTAAATAAAAATTTAAATTCAAAAGCACTAACGTATGAGAAAGTCAATCTTATTAATGATTGGAATTGTAATATGCAATTTCAGTTTTGGGCAAAATGCAGCAGATGCATTTAAAGTTCCCGCGGACAGAAAAGTAAATTCTGCCGAATTTCAACAAATTAAAGATCAGTATAAAAATACCGATCAACAAGGACAGCGTTCTACTGTAAGCTTTTACGTAGATTATGATGAGGCTGATGCACTTCACGCTGCAGAAGTAGGAGGAGATTATAACAGATTTATTTGGGGTCTTAATCGTGATTTTGCTACTACATCTACCAGTAACGATGATAATTTTACGGTAAGATGGGGAGCTATTACTTTTAAAGATCTTTATGATTATACTACTGATATAAGTTACCCATATGATATTTCAGAAGTAACAATTGATTCAGTATTTTTCGTTTTTAACCATGAAAGAGCAGCTAATGCTACTTCTGATGACACTATTAAAATATCTATTTTTCAATTAGCTACGAATGCTTCCGGCATTACTAGTTCTAATGGCTTGGTTATTTCAAATACAATTCTTTGGGATACATTGTTAATTACAGATCAAAACCTTTCACCACAGGACCAATTAGCTGTAGCAGGTGTTCCTGTTGGCTTGACCCTCCCTCCCGGTGTGAAATATGGTGTTTTAGTCGATTTCTTTGGAGATAAAGAAAATGAGTTTAATTTACTTGCCGGCTTTAATGATATTTGTAGCGATAATTGTGCTGCAACTAACAGTATATTTGAAGATAACAGCTGGTATTATCACAATATCGCTCAGGGTGAAAATGCTCCTTATACTACCATTAATGGTATTAACTCAGTCGTTATTCCATGTGTAACTCAAGGACAGGGCCCAATTTCTCCGGAGGATTGTGAGTTATTTTATATCCAAAATTGGTCTGTATGGACAAGAGTTACTTTAGATGTAGATTTTGCTGTAGAAGCATTTGCCGATAAGCCTGTAGCTTGTCCGGGTGAATTTGTTCAATTAGGAGCTACTGTTTTTGCGGGAGAAGCACCTTTTTCATTTGATTGGTCAGGACCAAATATCGTAGGACCTAATGATCAGCAAACGATTAATATAGAGCCTACTACTACTTCCACCTATACATTAACAGTTACTGATAATGCCGGAGATGTAGTTACTTCTGAAGTAACTGTTGAAGTTGCAGGTATAACTGTTAACCTTGCAGTTTCCGGTGGTGCTACTGAAATTAATTGTGGAGATGTAGTTAATTTATTAGCTACTTCTACCGGAAGCACGTCAGGTGTAAGCTATACTTGGAGAAAAAACAATGTTGTTCAAACTGATGTTACAGGTGGACAATTTACAGGAGCAGGAATAGGCTCTTATCAGGTAACTGCAACTAATAATGCAGGCTGTACTTCTTCTGCATCAGTAACTATTACAGATGGTGTAAATCAGGAAGCTGATTTTGAATGGACAACTCCTGCAGTTGCTACTAAGCCTGTATCATTTACCAATTTATCTACTGAGAAATCAGGTTGGAATTGGGAATGGAACTTTGGTGACGGATCAGGAAATACTTCAGCACAAGAAAATCCAACATATACTTATCCAAGTCAAGGGAATTATGTTGTTGTTTTAACAGCTATTCAAGATGGAAACTCTGATTGTATAAGAGAAAGAAGCCGTTCAGTAGAAGTACAAACTGCAAATAACATAGCAGATGTAGCTAATGATGGCGTTTTAATTGAATTATACCCGAATCCATCAAATGGTGAAATGCAATTAAACCTTTCTGCCTTCAATAATGAAGATGTTAAAGTAAGTCTTTACACTTTAGACGGAAGAAAAGTTTATAATAACGTTATTAAAAACGTAACTGATTACAAGTCTAACTTAGACCTGGTTAATTTAGAAAATGGAATTTATTTCATTTCTATAGAAACTGCTGATAGTCAGTATCAGAGCAGAGTCGTTATTATGAAGTAATTTACTTTTCAATATATTATACAGAAGCCCGGGAAATTCCCGGGCTTTTTGTTTTTAAACCTTTAGTATAGCCTTACGTATAAATGTATCTTGTTATTACTAAGTTATGTTTTGAAAATAGTAGTAAACCAAATTATGTATTCTCTCAGATTTATAATTTTAATAGTTTTTCTTTCTTTACAGCATTGTCTGGCTAAAGAATTGTCTGATATTTTTAAAATTGAAGGTCAATTTACTGAGTTACCAATAAATAAAGACATTTACTTTTACTTATACTCTTATAATGGTAATCAAAGAGAGGTACTAGATAGTGTTAAAGTTTTAAAGAGTGGTGCTTTTACATTAAAAATAGAAAAAGAATTAGAACCCGGTATCTATGAAGTGTCGTTAAACAATGCTTTATTTGCCTCAATAATACTAACAGGTAAAGAAGAAAGCTTACAGCTGGAAGCTTCTTATATGCAGTGGCAAACCGGTTATATTCAACCCGGTTCTTCAAAAGAGAATGAATTACTTAAACTTTTAAGAGAGTTAGTTGCACACAGAAATAGTCAATTGAACAGAGTGCGCCAAAATATAGAAGCACTATATACAACAGATCCATTTTATAACACAAAGCGAAATAGCTTTTTGGAAGAAGAGCAAAAAGTTTTATCGATTTATAATGTTCAAATTAATCGTTTAAAAGGATTTTATAGAGATACTTATACTGCCGAAGTTATTTGTCCATTTTATATAGAACCGGTGTTAAGTGACTTTCCTGAATTAGCTGAAAAGTTTGATAATGAGAAAGCTTTTTTAAACCGGCATTACTTTTTTTATATTGATTTTACAGATAACAGAAAAATTCAAAGTCCTTTATTTTATGAAAAAGTCCATAGATATTTCGAACAATATACTCATCCTACCTTATTGGGATACAAGTCCGGTTTAGAATATTTATTATCATTAAGTAGTGAAAATGAAAATGCAAGAAATGCTGTACTTGAAATTTCAAAAAGCTATTTTGAAAATACCGACCAAAGTGATTTATGGTCTAAGATTTATGAAAAACTAAGCGAACAACATATTTCAATAAGCAAGTAAGCTTAGCAAAGCTTTTTCAAAACGTTTTTTCGGTAAAAAGTTTTCTTCCAATATATTATTAAAAGGCACGGGAGTGTCCAATCCTCCGACTCTTAAAACAGGACCATCCAGATACGTAAATAAATGTTCATTAATTAATGCACTGATTTCTGCGCCAATTCCACCGGTCAGAGTATCTTCATGTAGAATAATTGCTTTCCCGGTTTTTATGACACTTTTTTTAATTTCTTCCCAATCAAATGGCAACAAACTTCTTAAGTCGATGATTTCTACATCTTCAATGTTATTCTGGTTTACTGTTTCTAATGCCCATGAAACACCTTTGCCATAAGTGATGATACTGATGCTACTACCCGATTTTACTACTTTAGCTTTTCCGATAGGGGTAGTATAATATCCTAAGGGAACTTTAGCTGAAAGACTCCTGTATAAAGCTTTATGTTCAAAATACATTACAGGGTTCGGGTCTTCAAAAGCTGAGAGTAAAAGACCTTTGGCATCTTCCGGATTTGACGGATAGAGTATTTTCAGACCGGGTGTATGAAAGAACCAGGCTTCATTTGACTGAGAATGAAAAGGGCCGGCACCTACACCTGCACCCGTAGGCATTCTGATTACAACGTCAGCGTTTTGCCCCCAGCGATAATGTACTTTTGCCAGATTGTTTACTATAGGGTTAAATCCGCTGGAAACAAAGTCTGCAAATTGCATTTCAATCATAGACTTCATTTTCATGATTGAGAGGCCTAAACCGGCTCCAATGATGCCTGATTCGCAAATAGGAGTGTTTCTGACTCTATCCTTGCCATATTTTTCCAGAAATCCATCAGTTATTTTAAATACACCACCATATTCAGCAATGTCCTGACCCATTAATACCAGATTTTTATGTTTTTTCATAGCCTCATTTAATCCGTCTGAGACAGCATCTATAAAACGCATTTCCTTGGTATTGCTTGCTGATGTTTTTACTTCTTTATAGTCAAATGGTTTAAACAAGTCATTTATTTCCTTTTGGGTATTCGCTTTTTCAATAGCAGGAGTACTATATGCTTCTTTCCAATTTTTATCTATTTCCGATGCAATTTCATCATGAATTTCTTTTTTTAACTCGTCTGATAGTATATTCTTTTTAATTAAGAAGTTTTCATAATTAGTGACAGGGTCTTTTTTTGTCCATTGCTCTAAAAGTTCTTTAGGTACATATTTTACTCCTGAAGCTTCCTCGTGCCCCCGCATTCGAAAAGTCATACATTCAATTAATACAGGTCTTGGATTTTTTCTTAAGTCTTTTGCAAAAGCATCTATTGTTTTGTAAACTTCTAAAATATTATTACCGTCTATTGTTTTAGCTTCCATTCCATAACCAATTCCTCTGTCAGCCAATTGCTTGCATTTATATTGCTCTATAGATGGTGTGGATAAGCCATAACCATTATTTTCAATAACAAAAATAACAGGCAGATCCCAAACAGAAGCTATATTTAAAGCTTCATGAAAATCCCCTTCGCTGGTTCCACCTTCGCCGGTATAAGCTAAAGTAACTTTTGGGTTTTTGTTTATTTTATTGGCCAAAGCAATACCATTCGCAACACATAATTGTGGACCCAGGTGAGAAATCATTCCTGTAATATGGTACTGATTTGTGCCAAAATGAAAACTTCTGTCACGACCTTTTGTAAATCCATCTTCTTTGCCCTGAAACTGAAGAAAGAGTTTTTTTAAGGGAACATTTCTGGCGGTGAAGACACCCAGATTTCTATGAAGTGGGAGTATGTATTCATCTTCTTCTAAAGCCAAAGTACTTGCTGTTGCAATTGCTTCCTGACCTATACCTGAAAACCACTTTGAAACTTTACCCTGACGCAGAAGAATCAGCATTTTTTCTTCTATTTTTCGAGGTTTTAGGATTGCCTTATACAATTTAATCAGCTGTTCATTATCAAATTCATCTATGTTGTAATCTATTTCCGGCATTCTTTTTTTTTAGCAAAGGTAAGGGAAAAATTTATTTGGATTTATGAATTCAGTATCATTAAAAACTGAGCCTTCAGAATAAGAATTTTTATGGAGCCAATTTTTTATTCTCATGTTGTATCTTTGCCGGAATGTTATTACTGAATTTATACTACTTACCCCCTATAGAGTGGTTCGCTTACTATGTTAATGCTGAAAGTATTTATATAGAGGCTTGTGAAAACTATCAAAAAAGAAGTTTTAGAAACAGGTGTTATATTACAGGGGCAGATGGAGTACAACGATTAAGTATACCCTTAATGAGTGGGAAGCACAGCAGAAAAATGTACAAGGAGGTTGAAATTTCTTATTCAGAAAAATGGGTTAGAGATCATTGGAAAAGTTTATGTACTTCTTATAGAAGCTCCCCTTATTTTGAGTATTATGAGTCTCAGTTTAGTGTGTTTTACAAGGAGGATGGCTATAAAAGTTTATTCTCTCTGAATTCAGACTTATTAAGTTTGTTGTTGAAGATTTTAAAGATTGATAAAAAGCATATTTTTACAGAAAGTTACAAGAATAATTACCCTGATGAATATTCTGACTTAAGAGAAAAGATAAATCCTGTTGAGTTTAAAAAGAAAATTGTGAAAAAAGGTGATAGTAAACCATATTATCAGGTATTTAATGATAGAAATGGTTTTGTACCGGACTTATCCATAGTAGATTTAATTTTTAATGAGGGACCATCAGCCATACAGTATTTGAAATCATATCCGGTCTCGAAATTAAAATTGAATAACAGTTAATTATGAAATTCAAAATTGTTTGTATTTTAATGAAGTTTAAGCAGTTTAAAAAATGTTAAATTTGTAATCTAAATCTTAAAACTAACTTAACAGCAGATTAAAAAAATCGCTGAAACTATTGACTAACTTGCACCCAAATTATGAAAACATTTTTTTTAGTTTTAATTCTATTATTTACTTTTTGCAGCAAAAAAGATACTTTTGCTCAAGCCTCATTTGACAGGCAAGTTGTAGATATAGGCAATATAGGTCTTTCAATTACTAATGTTGGCACTATGGGAAGGCCGGATGTTCGTAATAATCCTCAGGGAGGGCCATCAATGGAATATCCAATCGGTTCCGGAGTTGAGCATTTGTTTGAAGCCGGTTTGTGGATTGGAGCTTTAGTTGAAGGGCAGGTAGCTGTATCTACTGCATCTGTTGATAATCCGGTTGGTTATACTACCGGAGGGTCAGGTTTCGAATTTACCGGATTAGGTCCCATACAAAAGCGTTCAAGTCTTTCAAATAGCGAAAACTTTAGTTTAGATGCTGTTTCTCATCAGGACATGCTGGTTAGTTTTACGGACGAGTTTACTACAGTTGGTAACATTCCTATATCTGAGCATACACTTCCTTTGAATGCCAGAGTTGAACTGGAAACGTATGCTTGGAACTTTTCTTATGCAGACTATTTTGTGATTTTCAATTATCATATTATTAATGAGTCAAACGTTGCCTGGGACTCGGTTTATATCGGCATTTGGTCTGATTTAATTGTGAGGAATATTAATGTGGCAACTGATGCCGGAGCTGCTTTTTTTAATAAAGGTGGTGGTGGATTTATAGATTCTTTTTTTTCCATTTATGCATTTGATGTTGAAGGGGATCCCGGCTTAACAAATTCTTACGGGGCAACTCAGTTTTTGGGAATGTACTGGAACGATTATTTTTATCATCCAAGTAATCAGCAACCATTTATTGATGACGGCTTGCCTGCTCCTGAAATTAAAGGAAATTTTTGGAATTTCAGGGCATTTGATGGTACGCAATTAGGAGCTCCGGCTAATGATGTGGAACGCTATGAAAAAATGAGACAGGGGCTCGATTTTTCTGATCAGGGATTAGTGGAGTTATTGCAATCACCGGGTAACCGAACACAACTTTTATCTGCCGGCCCTTTAGTAAGAGTAGAACCCGGGGATACTGTAAACTTTGTAACTTCTTTTGTGGCAGCAAGACAATTGGATACCGGTGGCACTACCGGACCTGATAAAGATACTGAGTTTGCCAGAACAAGACTTATAGAAAATTTAGGTTGGGCGAGAAGAACATACAATGGGGAAGATGTAAATGAAAACGGAGTGTTAGATCCGGGTGAAGATATTAATGATAATGGGGTGTTAGACAGGTTTATATTACCTGAGCCACCTGCTACGCCTATTGTACATGTTGTGCCGGGTAGTCAAAAAGTAACTTTCTACTGGGATCAGGAAGCTGAATTTTCAATTGATCCGCTTTCTAAAAAAATGGATTTTGAGGGCTACCGGGTGTATCGTTCAAATATTGGAGATGACTTTGGAGTTGATCTGCTTGGTGAATCAAAATTAATAGCACAATGGGATAAACCGGGAAATGATGTAGGTTTTAATAATGGGTTTAGCTCAATTCGGATGGATCAACCTAAATATTTTGAGGGAGATACAACTGCTTACTGGTACAAATTTGAAGTAGACGGTTTATTGAATGGTTGGCAGTATATGTTTATAATCACTTCATTTGATGAAGGTGACGATGAATTAGGTTTACCTCCTTTAGAATCTTCTTTTGTTGAAAACTCATTTAGAGTTACACCGGGAACAAAGCCTAATGAAGATTTTCCGAAAAGGGAAGTGGGAGTTTACCCTAATCCTTACAGAACAAATGCAGCATGGGATGGCAGCAGTTCAAGAACAAAAAAGTTGTATTTCTATAATTTGCCTGCCCTCTGTGAAATTAAAATTTATACCTTATCCGGTGATGTAATTGCTGTGTTGAATCATGAAGGTGATGATTATGATGGTTCAGGATTGGGTTGGTATAACAATTTTGGTGGACAAAGATCAAACAGACATTTTAGTGGGGGAGAGCATGCATGGGATTTATTAACAGACTCAAGACAATCTATATCTCAGGGTATATATCTATATTCAGTCAGAGATAGAGAAAGTGGAGAAATATTTAGAGGAAAATTCACAATTTTAAATTAAACCAAACAAACAATCATGAAAAAGAATTTATTTATCTTATGTTCATTGCTAATCAGCAACTTTCTATGGGCACAGTATCCATTGGTTTCTATCAACGACTTACAGTTCGTAGATCAACAGTCTTTGGCTGCAGGGAATAATGAATCGGCTTATTTAGGCGATACAGTACAAGTTGAAGGAGTAGTAATGTTTGACCCATGTGCTTATGCATTGAGTGGAACTCAAAGTCGAATTGGAACCTGGCTTCAGGATGAGCAGAATCCGGGCCCCTGGAGTGGAATCCATGTGCTGATAGATCCGGGTGCTTTACAAGGTTATACCGGAAGTTTATCAGATTTAGATCAATCAGTAAATTTTATTGACAATTTTCAAGTTGGGAATAAAGTAGTGGCTACCGGAGTCGTAACTCAATTTAGCGGCTATACTCAGATAGTATTACTCCCTGTAGCATCTCAGGTTACAGGGTTTTCGGCATTACCTTCACCAAATTCTGCTTCTATTTCTGACTTTATGATCTCTGACGGTGCCGGTGGTCAAATCCAGCAATTATCAACCGGTGAGCCATACTCAGGCACTCTGATTTTATTAGAAAATGTTAGGGTTGTTGATGTTAGTGCCGGAACAGGTGGAGCAACCGGTCGCTATTTTTGGTCAGTTCAGGATAATTCAGGTAATAAAATGCAAATCCGGGATGTCTCCGGATTCATAAGAAATACGGATACAGATGAATTTTGTACAGGTTCAACATATACTCCGGGAACATTTTCTCCTCCGAACTTAAATGCTTTATTAGACACTCTGCAGGGTATGGTTGTGGAATTTGATGGTAACTACTATATAGCTCCCAGAACTCTTAGTGATATAGGAAATGTGATGGCTTCTCCACCGATAATTTCAAATATTAAAAGAAATCCCATTGTAGCTTCTTCATCTGATAATGTTACCATTACAGCAACTGTAATCGATACTGATGGATCAGTTGATAATGTAGATTTGATGTACAGTTTTGGCTGGGGGAACACAAATTATCAATCAATTGCTATGAGTCAGACTGGTTCAACAGATGAATGGTCAGGACAGATACCGGCTACCGGTTCAGACAGTACATATGTTAATTTTTATATAGTTGCTGAAGATAATGATGGAAATGAAACTGTATTTCCTGATCCGGCAGTAACTTCTTCATTTTATTATGTAATAAATGCAGGAATATCTGATATTTCTATCATCCAGAATACACCTTTACCAAATGGAAATTCAATTTGGGAAGGAGATACTTTAAAGAATATTGATATCAGGGGCGTGGTAACAGCTTCAGATAAACAATATGACTTAGGGCAGGTAGCTATTCAGGACGGCAATTCACCCTGGAGTGGTATTTTTGTTCAGGGGGATGGAGTTTCTAATTTGCTAAGAGGAGATTCAATTCAAATAACTCAAGCTTTTGTGAGGGAACAATTTGGTTTAACTATATTGCAGAATGTTTCGTTTACATTAATTTCTTCTCAAAATGACATTCCGGAGCCTGTTTTAGGATTAAATCCTGACTCAATTAATTTACAAGTAATTTCTCAGGGAGAAGCTTATGAAGGAATGTTAATTGGTTTTGAAAATGCATTTGTAGTAAATAAAAATGCAGATGAACCACAAAATTTTGGGGAGTTTGTAATCAATACGGACGAAAATGCTCTAAGTGGTTTAAGAGTAGATGACCGTTCAAATAATTTACCATTTGGTTTTAATATGGACTCTCTTGAAATTGGAGATGAGTTTGACTATATTTACGGTATCCTCTCATATACTTTCAGTAATTTTAAGTTATGGCCAAGAAATTTGGCTGATATTGATGGATATAATACAGAATATCCAAAGAGAATAACCAGCTTCCTGTTTTTAGACTTAAGCCCTGTTGCTGCGGGTAGTATAAATCAACAGACTGATTCAATTAGTATAGTTGTTCCTGAAGGAACGGATGTTACAAGTTTAACTCCTACTATTGAATTTCAAGGTCAAAGTGTATTTCCTGAGTCCGGTACAGTCAATGATTTTTCAACTCCTAAGGAATACACAGTTACTGCGCCAATTGATATGACTACCAGAACATATACTGTTTCTGTTGAGGTAGTTGTAAGTGTTCAGGAGTTATTGGAAAAAACAATTTCTTTTTATCCTAATCCGGCTAAAGAAAGAGTTAATATCAGTTGGTATCAAAATGAACAAGAAGATGTTGAGCTTTCACTTTATGATATTAATGGAAAAAGAGTGTTTAATTCTGTAAGGTCATTTATGCCGGGTCCTGCGAATACAGCTATTCAATTATGGAATTTAAACACCGGTGTATATATTTTGAAGATACAGTCGAAAGATGCAGTATATTCTCATAGAATACAGGTTGTAAGATAATCTATTTTCCTTGTTAACTATTTTAAAGAGCAGAGGCTTCTATTCAGAAGTTTCTGCTCTTCTTTTTACCGAAGAAAAAACCATTATTTCTAAAAACACTGAAAAGGTAAATTAAATTAGTTTATTTCACTTTGTACTATGACTTAGTAGCCTTAATTTTGTAAAATCTATCAAAAAAAGATTTAATTCAAATTTTATGAGCTCTTGCAGGTTAATGATTTTAATTTTTCTTTTTAGTCCTGCATTTTTGTTTGCTCAAAGATATTCAATTAGCGGCTATGTAAGTGATGCTGCCAGTGGAGAATCTCTCGTTGGTGCAAATGTTGTAATTGAGGAACTCAATAGAGGGTCTTCTACAAACGAATATGGCTTTTATTCAATTACTTTAGAAGAAGGTGTGTACACAATTAAAGTAAGTTTTTTGGGCTATGAACCTTTTATTGAAACTGTTGAACTATCTGAAAATAAAAGAATACATATATCATTAAACCCGTCAGATTTACTTACTGAAGAAGTTGTTGTAAGGGGTGAACGTTCAGACAGAAATATAGAAGGTACAGATATGGGTAGGGTTGATTTTTCTATAGATAAAATCAGAACATTACCTGTTTTGCTTGGTGAAGTAGATATCATGAAAACGCTGCAACTATTGCCCGGAGTTCAATCTGCAGGGGAGGGCAATTCCGGATTTTACGTAAGAGGCGGTGGAGCAGATCAGAATCTGGTTTTATTAGATGAAGCTGTAGTCTATAATCCCGGTCATTTATTTGGGTTTTTCTCTGTATTTAATGGAGATGCTATACGAAATGCAACTATGATAAAAGGAGGTATTCCTGCGCAATACGGCGGTCGATTGTCTTCAGTGATTGATATTAGTATGAAGGAAGGCAATAACAAGGAATATAAGTTTTCAGGTGGCATTGGCTTATTGGCATCTCGCGTTTTGGTCGAAGGTCCGATTTTAAGTGAAAAGGCTTCATTTATGATAAGTGCCAGAAGAACCTATATAGATTTATTTCTGGATCCATTACTTGAGAACATCCGTGACGGAGAGTTTAAGGGAAATTCATACTTTTTTTACGATTTTAATGCAAAAATAAATTACAGAGTTTCTGAACGAAGTCGCTTTTTCTTAAGTGGTTATTTTGGAAGAGATGTTTTTAATTTCAGATCTCCTGAGCAATCTTTAGCAATAGATATACCCTGGGGAAATTCAACGGCAACTTTTAGGTGGAATTATTTAATCAACGATCGTTTGTTTATGAATGCAACGGCTGTTTACAATGACTATAACTTTTCTTTTTCTTCCAAGTTTCAGGATGAGTTTCAGTTTAATTTAGCATCCGGCATCAGAGATTATAATTTAAAGCTTGACTTTGATTATTTCCCAAATATAAATCATAGAGTAAAGACCGGACTTAATTACACTTATCATTCTTTTGATCCTTATAATGCTACGGCTATAAGTGACGATCAGGAATTTGAAATAGATGAAGTAGATACAAAATATGCACATGAGTTAGCGGTTTACTTACAAGATGATTTTAGTATAACTGACCGCTTAAAGGTTAATATAGGTCTCAGAGGAACTGTCTTTCAACATACAGGACCATATAAAAGATATTTTTTGGATAATTTAGACAGACCGATAGATTCTGTTACTTATAAACCCTTGGAACCTGTTCATACATACTGGGGGATTGAACCCCGGTTTAGCATGAGATATACCATTGACGGCAGGTCTTCACTGAAAGCCGGTATTATGAATACTAAACAGTATATTCATATGGTGAGTAGTGCAACTACAACTTTACCAACCGATTTGTGGGTGCCCAGCACTAAAATAGTAAAGCCTCAAAACGGTTGGCAATATTCGGTCGGATATTTTAGAAACTTTTTGAATGATCAGCTCGAGACTTCAGTAGAAGTGTTTTACAGAACTATGGATAATCAAATAGAATTTAAAAATAGTTACACACCTAATTTATATACTGATATAGAAGATAGTTTTGTGTTTGGTGAGGGAAATGCTTATGGTATAGAGTTTTTTATACAACAGAATTTCGGTAATTTTTTTGGATGGATTGGCTATTCTTTATCTTATGCTAACAGAACCTTTGAAGATTTAAATGAAGGAGAACCGTTTCCGGCCAAGTTTGACAGAAGGCATGACTTAAGCGTTACAGGCAGTTACCAAATTAATGACCGATGGAGTGTTGGAATTCTTTTTGTTTATGGAACCGGACAAGCAATAACAGTTCCAACAGGCAGATATTTTATTGAGGGAAATATTGTAAATCAATATGAAGAAAGGAATGGTTATCGGATGCCGGCATATCACAGAATGGATTTATCCGCAACTTACAGCTTTCCTAAAAAAAGACGTTTTGAATCTGAATTAGTTTTTTCAGTTTACAACGTATATTCCAGAAGAAATCCTTTTTTTATTTTTAATAATATTGAAGGAAATATTTTCCAGGGTAATGTAAATGTTTCAGCTCAACAAGTTTCTTTATTTCCTATTTTACCATCAGTGTCTTATAATTTTAATTTTTAAAACTTGAAAACAATCATTTTTACACTTTTTTCTTGTCTAATGTTTTATGCATGTTCAACAGAGATTGATTTGAATTTACCTGATCCTGAACCTAGAATAGTAGTAGAAGGTTATATTGAAAATGGCAGGCAACCATTTGTTCTTTTAACAAGAAATGCACCTTATTACGGGGATTTAGATTTAAATGATTTAGATAGCTATCTAGTAAGAAATGCTGTAGTTAAAGTAAAATCCGAAGGAGTAGAAGAAATATTGCCGGAGATATGTCTTTCAACCTTGCCGCCTGCACTCAGGGAAGAATTATTAATAGAACTGGGTGTTTCACCAAAAAACTTTGATGTAAATAACTTTGAAATATGTGTGTATATTTCTTTAAATCCGCAAATAATTGGAGAAACAGGTAAAACCTATGAGCTTTATGTACTGGCGGGGGATGAAGAGCTTACCGCTTCAACTCACATTCCTGATTTATTGACACTTGATTCCCTGTGGTATGTTAAAAATACAGAAGGGGATAATGATTCACTATATACTGTTTTTATGGAATATACTGATCCGGATACAATTGGAAATTATATAAGATATTCATCTAAGAGAAATAGCGAGCCCTTTTATGGTGTATGGGCAATAGATGACAGGTTAATTAACGGACAGACTGTTGTGCTACCTCTGCGCAGGGGTCAAGGTCGTTTTGATGAGTTTGATATAGAAACATTCGGCTATTATTTTAAGGGAGATACAGCAATTATTCGTTGGGCATCAATTGATAAAGCCCATTTTGATTTTTGGAACACTATGGAGTTCGAAATGGTACCCTCGGGGCCATTTGGTACACCAACTGAAATAATGAGTAATATTAATGGAGGTTTGGGAATTTGGGGAGGATATGCAGCTTATTATGATACATTGTATATCTTAGGGAATTGAACTCAAATATCACGATTAAGGTTTTATACATTTGTGAATTAAAAATAACTAGAAAATTATGGAAGATAGTCAGATTGAGAGAATTAAGTGTTTAATCATTGGTTCCGGACCGGCCGGATACACAGCAGCAATTTATGCAGCAAGAGCAAACCTTAACCCAGTGTTATATCAGGGAATAGAACCGGGTGGTCAATTGATGCTCACTACAGAAGTAGAAAATTATCCCGGATATCCGGAAGGTGTTCAGGGTCCGGAAATGATGGAGGATTTCAGGAAACAAGCTGAGAGAATGGGAACACAGGTTCGCTTTGGAATGGTTACAGAAGTTGATTTTTCCAAAGCGGCACCTCACAAAGTGATTGTGGACGATAATAAGGAAATTTTAGCAGATGCTGTTATTATTTCTACCGGTGCTTCTGCTAAATGGTTGGGAATTGAATCTGAAAAAAGATTAAATGGTCACGGAGTTTCTGCTTGTGCAGTTTGTGACGGCTTTTTTTATAAAGGTCAGGATGTTGCAATAGTTGGGGGAGGCGATACAGCTTGTGAAGAAGCCCTTTACCTTTCCAAATTATGTAAAACAGTACATATGTTTGTGCGAAAAGATGAATTTCGTGCATCAAAAGTTATGCAGGAAAGAGTTTTAAAAACAACTAACATCACAGTTTACTGGAATACAGAAACAGATGAGATCTTAGGTGACAAAGTCGTTGAAGGTGTGCGTATCCTCAATAATAAAACTAATGAGAAAAAAGAAATTCCCATTACAGGCTTTTTTGTAGCTATTGGTCACACACCCAATACTTCGCTGTTTAAAACGTTTATAGACACTGACGAACAAGGTTATATAATTACAAAAACCGGTTCGACTAAGACAAATGTTGAAGGCGTATTCGCTTCCGGTGATGTGCAGGATAAAATTTACAGACAAGCCGTTACTGCAGCAGGAACAGGATGCATGGCTGCTTTGGATGCTGAGCGTTATTTGGGAGAGAAAGGAATAGCCTGATGCTATTATTATAATCTTATCCACCCTGTTTTAAGGGAGGGGTAACTTTTTTTTATGAAATTGAAAGCAGCCAATAAAAATAGTATTTTACTTTTTTTACTAGCCATCTTATTGGCTTTCGGCGCATATGTTATTCAGCAGTATATGCTTTTTGATCCCGGCCCGGGGCGAATACATTCTAATATTAAAAAACAGATTTCTAAGGATAAAAATGCATTTGAGTCTTTCGTAAATTCAGCCTCTGAGATTATTGAGAATGGTGAAGAGTTATGGGATGGGCTGCCTGAATTCAGTAATCCGGTTTTTATTTATAAGGATAATGCCGTTGTTTATTGGAATAACAATCAAACCAGATTACCGGCAAGAATTGCTAATTACAGTGATGGGAATCATTTTATCAGAATTAGTGGAGGTGCTTTTGTACTACAAAAAACTGGTATAGATGAATTGAGTGATTATCGCTTTTATCATTTGATTCCGATAAAATATATCTACCCGCTGCAAAACAGACATCTTCAAAATCATTTTAATGAAAAACTAAAAATTCCTGACTATTATCATTTAGCTGAGTTTGAAAATGAAGTGTATGATGTTAAAGTTGAAATTGATGAAAATGTTGGATTTACTTTAGTTAAAATTCAGGGAGATAGTTTCAATGTATCTGATAATTACAGTGCTTTTTTTTATAGCATTTCTATCATTATCTTTTTTATAGCTTTATACCTCTCTTTTCAATACTTTTCTAATTCGCTTTTTGCTTTTGGCGGTTTTACTTTCTTAATCTTGTTTTCCAGATGGTTGATGATACAGTTTAACTATCCGGAAATTTTTAGCCAGTGGAATTTCTTTAGCCCGGCATTGTTTGCCAGCTCGGTTTTGAATAATTCATTAGGAGATTTGACGATTAATGTTTTGGTTGTATTTTTTATCTGTTTGTTTTTCTATAAACGGGTAAATGTAATTCAACCTGAAGGTTCTTTTGGGAATTTTGTTCGAATTGGAATTTCTTTTATTTTGTTGTTTGGTCTGACTTTTTGGATTGCTGATATCTTTAGGAGTCAGGTGATAGATTCCCGAATTTCACTTGAAATAGATAACTTTTTTAGTCTTAATGTATATAGTATCGTCTCTATTCTAATTGGTAATCTTTTATTGGTTTCATTATTGTTAATTATGATGAAGTCTTTTCTTTTGCTAAGAGATACAATTCAAAATAAGAAAACAGTATTATATACTCTTTTAACATTGCCATTTATTATACTTATAATTGGCCTTTATCTATTACCACTTAATGTTTCCATTTTTACATTTATTTGGATTTTAATCTCCGGCTTTACACTTTGGCAGTTTGTCCGGGAAAAAAAGAAAAATGATTATCTCACTCATGCATTGATATTTGCAGGTCTCACGGCCTTATTCAGCTCATTTTTTTATTTTTACTATACGAATGAAAAAGATGATAATAATGTAGAGTTTCTTGCAAGAAGATTAGCGATTGACAGGGATCCGGTTACTGAGTTTTTATTTGATGATATAGAAAGACGAATTTCGGTGGATCCCTTCGTAAAGAATTACTTTCTTAATCCGCATATACCTCTTACAGAATTGTATGAACGACTGCAATCTTTTTATTTTACCGGTTATTTTAATCGCTATGAATTCAGATTGTTTACATTAAATGCAAGGGGAGAGGTTAAAAGCGGGGGTGGTGATATGGAAAGGTTCAGCGAGGAAGCTCTTGGAATTACCGGAAAAGCACAGCTGACATCAAATGATTATTTGTTTTATATTCCTAGACCTGATGGCACTTTTGCTTATATAAGTAATATGCCCATTTTATTGCAGGATAAAGTTATAGGTAGTTTATTTATAGAGTTGACACCAAAAGTTTACCGAAAAAACTATTTATATCCTG
Organism: Chitinophagaceae bacterium; assembly: GCA_007695095.1. Lineage (NCBI taxonomy): Bacteria > Pseudomonadati > Bacteroidota > Chitinophagia > Chitinophagales > Chitinophagaceae > Chitinophagaceae bacterium. The sequence goes on from REEL01000115.1 coordinate 19,854, forward strand.
AATTGCTGCTTGAAGAAAGAAAGAAGCCTTTGGAGGAGTTTGATAGGTATGCGCATGCAGTTTATGTCAATAAAAAATTGATAACCAGACAAGGGCGATATCCTTATAACTTTTTTATTGAAGGTGATATCTCTTTACTGCCGGGAGAATCAACTTTTCACAAAAGCAACGGGCAGCTACATTTTGTATATATGGCCGATGAAAGTAAGTTGGTTGTGGTTTCAAGAGAATTACCCGATATGCTTCAACCGGTAACTTTTTTCTCATACCTGTTTTGTTTTAACTTGTTTCTTATTTTTCTGTATTATTCCTTCAGCAGAGTGCTCATTGTTCTACTGGCAAAAAAGTCCTTTAAAGAATTTTTAAAAAAGGAACTCTCTTTCAGAAGTAAAATTCAAATTGCTATGCTTGCGGTAATTGTGTTCTCTTTTTTGATAATAGGGGTGGTTACCTTTTTGCACTTTAGCCGGGAGTATAATGATTCTTTCAGGGAACGATTACTTGAAAAAGAGGAGGCAGTTCAGGTTTCTATAGACTATCGCCTGAACAAACCGGACAGGGAGTTCATAAATTTACGAGGGATCAGGTCTAATCCCTTGATGGTACTAAGCTCAGAGATTTATGCATTAGCTGATATACATGCAATAGATATAAATATATTCAACACTAACGGGGTTTCATTATTAACATCTCAACCCGGTATTTTTGAAAAGGGATTATTGAATAATTTAATGCATCCCAAAGCATTTGAAACCTTGAAGCATCAAAACAGATCTCAGTTTTTACAGAATGAGTACATTGGTTTACTGGAATTTCTGTCAGTTTATGTGCCTATAAGAGATAGGAACGGAGAGGTGTTGGGTTATTTGAACTTACCCTATTTTGAAAAGGAAAAAAATCTCAACAGAGAGATTTCCGGATTTTTTGTGGCATTGGTAAATGTGTATGTATTGTTGCTGATTGCTGGTGGTTTGGTTGCTTTTTTTATTGGAAACTCACTTACTGCTTCCTTGGCAACTATTGTTGAGAAGCTTCAAAAAGTTAAATTAGGCTCTACCAACGAACCCATTGAGTGGAAAAGTAAAGATGAAATAGGGGTGTTGGTACATGAGTACAATAAAATGATTTTAGAATTGGAAAAAAGTGCATTGCTGCTGGCAAAATCAGAAAGAGAATACGCCTGGCGGGAAATGGCCAAACAAATTGCGCATGAGATTAAAAATCCTCTAACGCCAATGAAATTGAGAATTCAGCATCTTCAGAGAGCTATGAAAGAGCAAAATCCAAATGTTGAAACAATGGCACCCAAAGTTCTTGCTTCTTTGATTGAACAAATCGATACACTTTCTCATATTGCTACAGAATTTTCTACATTTGCTAAAATGCCAAAAGCAGATATGGAACCCGTCAATATTGTACAAGTTGCTGAAGCATCTACTTCAATTTTTGAGGAAAATAATGGAGATATTGAAATTCATTTTGAATCAGATTATCCGGAAATTATTGTGAATGCAGATAAAAAGCAGTTAAATCGTGTATTTAATAATCTAATAAAGAATGCGGTGCAGTCAATCCCTTCAGAAAAAGAAGGTAAAATTGTTATCAAAGTTGAAAAAACACCGGATAATGAACATTGTATAGTGAGTGTAAAAGATAACGGAATCGGTATTCCGGACGAACAGAAAGAAAATGTATTTGTTCCTAACTTTACTACTAAAAGTTCAGGTATGGGCTTAGGACTCGCTATGTCTAAACAAATTATTCAGAATGTAAACGGTAGTATTTGGTTTGAATCAAATGTAGATGCAGGCACAACTTTTTATGTAAAATTGACTATATTAAAATCATCAGAAAATTTATAATACTATATGGAATTGAGCAGAACAAAATCAGCAGAGTTATATGAAATTTCAAAAACATTTTTTCCCGGAGGAGTTAACTCACCGGTGAGAGCTTTTCGTTCAGTGGGAGGAACTCCTTTGTTTATTGATAAAGGGGAAGGAGCTTACATTTGGGATGCTGATGGGAACAAATACCTGGATTTTTGTTGCTCCTGGGGTCCGCTAATCAGTGGGCATAGAAACCCGGCTGTTGAGAGTGCTATTTTTAAGACTATGCAGAACGGTTTTACTTTTGGAGCACCAACTAAGGCTGAAAATGAACTGGCTAATCTTATAATTACAAATCATAAATATCTGGATAAAATTCGGTTTACCAGCTCCGGTACAGAAGCTGTAATGTCAGCTTTGAGACTGGCAAGAGGATATACCGGAAAAGATAAAATCGTTAAATTCGAAGGCTGTTATCACGGTCATTTAGACTATTTGTTGGTTAAAGCAGGTAGCGGTTTGGCCACATCCGGAGTAGGTACTTCTGCCGGTATACCCAAAAGTGCTGCTGAAGAAACTTTGGTGTTGCCTTTAGATGATGAGTCAGCAGTAGAAAAAGTATTCAGGGATTTCGGGGATCAGATTGCTGCCATTATTATTGAACCAATACCTGCCAATAACGGCTTACTCATTCAACGAAAAGAGTACTTGGAATTTTTACGCTCTATTTGTGATAAGTACAATGCACTTTTAATTTTTGATGAAGTTATTTCCGGATTTAGAGTAGGCTTTGAAGGCGCATCAGAGCTATATGGCATTAAACCCGACATACTTACTTTTGGAAAAATTGTAGGAGGAGGTTTGCCCGTAGGCGCATTTGGCGCAAATAATGAAATTATGTCTAAAATTGCACCCGATGGAGATGTTTATCAGGCGGGTACTTTATCAGGAAATCCATTGGCAATGAGAGCTGGTGCAGCTCAATTGGAATGCTGTTTAAAAGAAAATTTTTATTCGGTCCTAGAAGCTAAAACTAAAGTTTTTACAGATAAACTGAATCGTGGTATTACTGAATCCGGTTTACCCGTGAAAGTATTTCAAATGGCTTCTATTTTTTGGATTTCTTTTTCTGCTCAAAGCCATATTCGTAAAGCTTCAGACATTAAACCGGAGGGAGCTCAATTATTTAAATTGTGGCATAGAAATCTGTTAAACAAAGGATTGTACTTAGGCCCATCTGGCTTTGAGGTTGGTTTTGTTTCTATGGCACATAGTCGTGAATCTTTAGATTCAGCTGCTGATATTATGTTGGAAGAGTTGAAAAAACTGCCCTTTTAATCGTGGTGATAAGGGCTGTTGTTGATAATACTGTAAGCTCTGTAAATTTGTTCTGCTAATACTAATCTTACTAATTGATGAGAAAATGTCAATGGGGATAAAGATATTTTTGCATTTGCACGTTTGTAAACTTTGTCACTAAAGCCGTATGCGCCACCGGTTAAAAAAACAATCTTTTTAGTTCGTAGTTCTAATTTTTTTTCCAGCATGGAAGAGAACTTTCTGGAGTTATACAAAGACCCGTTTTCATCTAACAATATTAAATAATCATCATCTTTCACATATCTGAGTTGTAACTCTCCTTCTTTCTCTTTTATTACAGTATCCCGGTTTCCGGCTTTAATTTTTTCAGCAGCCAGCTCATGCCATTCTATTTTGGTATAATTTGATAATTTTTTTAAATAAAACTCAACTCCTTCAGCAATGAAATCCTGATTTGTTTTCCCGGTATGTAAAAAGTATAGTTTCATAAACAATCCGTTAAAGCTTGACCGGTCTGATTTTTTCAATTAATATTTGGTGATAAATCAAAGTAAAACCGGGTAAAATTAAATGAATTGCCAATAGAAATAGAATAATCGTATTATAATTTCATGCTTTAGCTTTAATCTTTCGACTTAAAACACTTTTAAAGACGACACTAGTTGAAAAAAACTTATTTTTGCATTTAATTAAAATCATGGAATCAGTTAAAGCAGAAGAATTTAAAGCGGGATATATAAATGTTATAGGAAAGCCCAATGTAGGAAAGTCAACTTTTTTAAACGCAATTCTGGGTGAAAAACTGGCAATAACAACTGCCAAAGCTCAAACAACCCGACATAGAATATTGGGTATAATTACAAAGGATGAATATCAGGCTATTTTTTCAGATACGCCCGGATTTATTTCAGACCCTAAGTATGGCATGCAGGATGCAATGGTGTCAACAGTGAGGGAAGTGTTAAAAGATGGAGATGTTTTTATTTTAATAGTTGATCCTAAAACCAATGCAGAGCATCTTACTGATATTATAAAAGCACTTAATGAAACCACTAAAAAGGTTTTTTTAATGATAAATAAAATTGATACCATAAATGCAGAGCAACTGGAAATTTTAAGGCAGAAATGGCAGGAAATAGTTAAAGATGGCGAAGTTTTGGAAATATCTGCTTTGAAAGGTTTTGATAAAGAATCATTGTTAAAAAAGATAGTGCAACACTTGCCTGTGAACCCTCCCTATTTTCCGGATGATTATTATACAGACCGTTCTGAGCGGTTTCTTGTATCAGAAATCATACGGGAGAAGATTATGATGTTATATGAAGAAGAGGTGCCTTATTCAGTTGAAGTGGTTATTCATTCCTTTAAGGAAGATGAGAAACTATTCAGAATAGCAGCTGATATTTATGTAAACAGAAAAACACAAAAACCTATTTTAATAGGTAAGGGTGGTGAAAAAATTAAAAAAGTGGGGGTTGAGTCCCGAAAAGAGATAGAAGCTATGCTGGGCAAGCAGGTATTTCTGGAAACCCATGTTAAAGTAAGAGAAAATTGGAGAAACGATGCCGGTTGGTTAAGACGTTTCGGTTATAAAAAATAAATATTATGAGTTTTACGGTAGCAATTGTTGGCAGGCCAAATGTGGGCAAGTCAACACTCTTCAATAGATTAGTGGGCATGCGAAAAGCAATTGTCGATAATGTAAGCGGGGTAACCCGGGACAGGCAATACGGCGTTTGTGAATGGAATGGAAAGGAATTTACGATAGTAGATACCGGTGGTTTTGTTGCAAAGTCTGAAGATAAGTTTGAAGCTGCAATCAGGGATCAGGTTAAAATTGCAATAAGCGAAGCTGATTTAATATTGTTTATGCTCGATGTAACTACCGGTATAACAGCTTTGGATTCAGATATGACAGATATCTTAAGAAAACATGGTAAGAAAACTATGGTTGTGTTAAACAAAGTGGATAATTCATCCAGAGAGTTGTTAGTGCCGGAGTTTTATGGAATGGGCTTTGAAAAGTATTACTCATTATCTTCTATTAACGGAAAAGGGACAGGTGAGCTATTAGATGATGTGGTGCTGAGGATTCAGGATGATAATTCTGATATAAAAAGTGATTTACCCAAAATAGCAATCTTAGGTCAGCCAAATGTTGGAAAATCTTCACTTTTAAATGCTTTTGTTGGTGAAGAAAGAAATATAGTAACAGACATTGCAGGAACAACAAGAGATGCTATCCACACAGAATATAAGTTGTTTGATAAAAACCTGATGTTAATTGATACTGCCGGACTTAGAAAAAAGGCAAAGGTGCATGAAAACCTGGAGTTTTATTCAGTCATGCGGGCTGTAAGAGCATTGGAAGAAGCAGATGTTTGTATTATTATGGTTGACGCTACTTTAGGTCTGGAATCTCAGGATTTAAATATTTTATCCCTTGCTTACAGAAAAAAGAAAGGAATCGTACTGGCAGTAAATAAATGGGATTTGATTCAGGATAAGGAGTCCAATACTTCTAAAGAATTTATGGATGAATTGAAAAGAAGAACAGCTCCGTTTGTAGATTATCCGGTATTATTTATTTCAGCAATTGAAAAGCAAAGGATCCTAAAGGTTTTAGAAACTTCTATAGAGGTTTTTGAAAAGCGAAAAAAGAAAATCCCTACTTCTCAGTTGAATAAATTTTTAGAAGAGGTAAGTAAAATTAAGCAACCACCTTCCTACAAAGGAAAGTATGTAAAGATTAAGTATATAACTCAGTTGCCTACCCACACACCTACATTTGGACTTTTTTGTAATTTTCCTAAATATGTAAAAGAAGAATACAGAAACTTTCTTGAAAACCAAATGAGAAAGAAGTTTGATTTTACCGGCGTGCCAATAAAGTTAATTTTCAAAGAAAAGTGATAATTAGCTTAGCTTTAACAATCTAGCATTTAAACAATTCAATTTCTCAGCAGTTATTCTAAATATTTGTAATTTAGTTCAAAAATATTTTTATGAAAAGTAAATTGTTACTGCTCTTTATGTCTCTGTCTTTTATTGCTTATGCCTGTAACTATACTCCCAGAGAAAGAGAAGAGGTTGAAATAGACATCGATGATTTAATTGGAGATGTCATGGATGATGAAGATTTGTTTCCGGAAAATGACACTTTTGAGGTAGATTCCCTGATTGAAGAAATGGACACTGCAATTTAATTCAGGCTTTCGAATTGGACATCAAGTATTGAACCGCTGGGTGGCAAATCGTTAATCTCCTCTAAGGCTCTCAGAAATATTTCATCTGTAGTGTTTATAACTGGATAAAAGTATTCTCTGCCAAACTTTTGTCTGGCAATGTAAGCTTTCATCCATACTTTTAATCTATCCTCAATTTCACTAATCTCATTTTCTTTGAATTTGTTATTTTTTGCACTTGCCCTTTCCATTAATTCATTAAATAACTTATCACTAACAGTATAGTTACTTAAAAAGCTGTTAAACTCAGTATAGGCATCAACTTCAGTTTTTACTTTAGTTGTATAGTTCGTGTAAATAAATGATGGAATTTCATTTCTTATTCGGGCAAATAGCTGGAGATTAAAAGAGGTATCTCTTTCAACTAAAAAGTCCGGTGTAATGCCGCCGCCACCATAAACAACTCTGTTAGCAGAAGTATAAAAAACTTGTTGGTCAACTACTTGCAAAGTATCTTCAGAATTTTCACTGAAAATATTTTCTTCGGCCATTTTTTTAAAAGGTTTCTGTATAGACCTGCCCGAAGGGGTGTAATACTTCGCTATTGTAAGCCTGAGTGCAGAGCCGTCTGAAAGGGTATATTGTTCTTGTACTGAGCCTTTTCCAAAGCTTTTACGACCAATTATCAATCCCCTGTCCCAGTCTTGTACAGCTCCTGCCAAAATTTCACTGGCTGATGCGGAACCTTCATCAATTAAAATAACCAAAGGGCCATTTTCAAATTGACCAATACTCCTGCTCATATAGTTATTCCTTCTGTAAGTTCTACCTTCTGTATAAACTAGTAGTCTTCTGGGCTCAATAAATTCCTCGGCAATTTTTGTGGCGGCAGTGAGATAGCCACCGGGGTTTTGCCTTACATCCACTATTAGCCTTTGCATACCACTCATAACTAAGTTGTTTAAAGCCCCTGCAAATTCTTCGTAAGTGTTTGCACTGAACCTGCTGAGCTTAATGTAACCTGTCTCATTATCTACCATATAGGATGATTCAATGCTGTTTATAGGAATTTTGTCACGGGTAATATCAAATGTCAATAAATCCGTGAACCCCGGACGATAAATTTTAATTTGCACATTAGTATTTCTCTCTCCTCTGAGCTTTTCCATAACTACCCGATTTGTAATACCGGTACCGGCTACTAAAGAGTCCTCTATATACACAATTTTATCACCGGCTTGTATGCCTAAAGCTTCTGAAGGGCCTCCTGTTATTGGAGTTATAACCTGAATCGTATCATTTAAGATTTGAAATTCTACACCTATACCTTCAAAATTGCCCGATAAACTTTCATTTATTTGTTTAATATCCTGTTGAGAAATATAAAAAGAATGAGGGTCGAGATTGCCAATCATTTCTCTGATTGTTTTTTCCTTCAAAGTGTTTCTGTCAACACCTTCAATGTATTTAGCGTCTATAACATTTAAAATCTCATCCCAGATATCAAATTCATGCGTTGAAAAAAAAGAGGGTTTTTCATTTCCGTATTCAGCAATTTTTATTCCTAATTGAATACCGAGTATTAAAATTAATGCTGTAATAATTGGAAAGAGAAATTTATAGTTTTTGGAGCTTGTCATTTTTACTTTTAAATATAAAATAAACGAAAAGAGGTTGAATTGATTTTCTTCATTCTTAAAACTGCGAAATTACATTCTAATTTTGTTTCACACCCTAATAACGACAAATTTTGCAACTATTTTGTTGTTCAAAGTAAATAAAACTACTCTCAAAAGTTTTTAAAATCGATTTTTAAACAAAAAACTTCTTAATAACAAAAAGAAAATTGAATGACAGGCACTAAATTTGCCGGCATAAGGTTTTACTTTAGCGTAAATATTTAAGATAGCGTAAGGAAAAAGAATGGAAAAAAAAACTAAGAAAAAAGGCTGCGTTTTAAAAGTTTTAGGAGTTGTTGTATTAATCGGAATTTTAGTAAGCGGTCTGCTGGGTTATTTCATCTATGCGTATGTTTTTTCGCCTAATGTAAATGATGAAACTGCCACTCATGAATTATTTATACCTACAGGGGCAAGCTATGATGAAGTTGTGGAGATGTTGGATCGGAAAAATGTTCTTTTAAACATTAAAAGTTTTGAGTGGACAGCAGATAAAATGAATTACCCAAACAGGGTAAAAGCAGGAAGATATCTAATAGATGCCGGAATGAGTAATAGAGAATTGATTCGAAAATTACGGGCAGGTGACCAGCAACCGGTAATGTTAGTATTAAATAATATGAGAACAAAAGAAGACCTGGCTGGAAAAGTAGCCGGACAAATAGAGGCAGATTCATTGGAGATTTTAACAATAATTAAGGATGAAGAGTTTTTGAGCAGCTATGGATTAAATAAATTTAATGTCTTGAGCATTATGTTGCCGAATACTTATGAGTTTTTTTGGAACACATCGGCTAAAGGCTTTTTTGACAGGATGTTGCGGGAGTTTAACCAATTTTGGACTGAGGAGAGAATTTCAAAAGCCGGAAATTTAGGTCTTACAAAATATGAAGTTGTAACTTTAGCTTCTATAGTTGAAGAAGAAAGTAATCGGGTAGATGAACGTCCGCGTATAGCCGGAGTTTATCTTAATAGACTGAACCGGGGCTGGAAGTTACAGGCAGATCCAACTGTAAAGTATGCCATTGGTGACTTCTCCATTAGGAGAGTGTTGTTCAGGCATTTGGAATATGATTCACCCTATAATACATATATGTATGAAGGCTTGCCACCGGGCCCCATATGCTTACCATCTTTGAATTCTATTGATGCCGTATTAAATCCTGAAAAGCATGAGTTTATGTTTTTTAGTGCCAAAGAGGATTTTTCCGGTTATCATAACTTTGCCAGAACTCACCGTGAACATCAGGCAAATGCCAGGAGATTTCACCAGGAGTTAAATAGGAGAAATATATACAGATAATGTTTGTGCATAAAAAAAAGATAAGAGTCAGGTACGGAGAAACCGATAAAATGGGTTATGTTTATTATGGTAACTATGCCTTGTATTTTGAAGAAGGTCGCACTGAAGCTATCCGGGACTTAGGAGTAAGTTATAAGTCACTGGAGGAAAAAGGCGTTTTACTGCCGGTAACTACCTTGAATACTAAATTTCTAAAACCGGCTTATTATGATGATTTACTTACTATTGAAACTTCGATAAATGAAATTCCGGCAGGAGTTAGAATCCATTTTTATTATAAAATTTTCAATGAAAATGAAGAGTTGCTGTGTACGGGGAATACCACTTTAGCATTTATAGACGAAAAAACTAACAAGCCTTTAAAAGCGCCTGATTTTTTTCTTTTAAAATTAAAGCCTTTTTTTGATTAATAAAACACCCTTTACTTTATTAAATTCAAAAAGATTTTTACATTAAAGCTTCAATGAATAAAATATTTGATAAAATTAGAAAACGCAGAGTCGTTAGAATACTTTCATATATTACGAAGAAATTTAGTTTTCCGGGTTTTGAAGGTGTGCCTATTTATAATGTTTTAAATTTTTTTTCTAAAGAAATAAAAAGAGACGTTATTCATATCAGGGCAAAAGCAATTGCTTTTAGTTTTTTTTTGGCTATTGTCCCTTCATTGATATTTGTGTTTTCATTAATACCATACCTGCCGGTACCAATGTTACAGGATTATCTTATTGAAATTGTTTCTGAATTTATTCCGAATGAAACCTTCATAATGATTGAAGATACGGTAACAGATGTCATTGCAAACCAAAGAGGAGGTTTGCTATCATTAGGTTTTTTGATTGCTGTCTTTTTTGCAACGAATGGTATGTCTACGATGATGGACTCATTTGATAAATCAAACGCGAGTTTTGTCAACAGGAAGTTTTTGAAATCTAAGTGGATTGCTTTAAAGCTTACAATTATTTTGATTTTTCTGTTTATAGCTACATTTGTTTTTGTGGTTACCGGTAATTATTTTTTAAACTTTTTGCTCAATTCAATGCAGATATTCAATCAATTGAACTTCATACTTTTTAGTATTTTGAAATGGGTAATTGTGATTTGTATGTTTTTTATAAGTATATCTATAATTTATTACTACGGCCCTTCAGTCAGGAAACGATGGCGTTTTATCTCAGCGGGCTCTACCTTAGCTACAATACTATGCCTACTTATCTCTTTAGGGTTTTCTTATTACGTTAATAACTTTGGACATTATAATGTCTTCTATGGCTCACTTGGAACTATAATTGTTTTTTTGCTTTGGTTATACCTGAATAGCCTTTCTATGATACTCGGTTTTGAACTAAATGCCAGTATAGCTTATAACAGACTTATGATTGATGAAAAAACTAAAGAAACACCTTCTGAGGAAGTTTAAAAATCTACTTACTGGCTTCAGGTAAATCAACTTCATCCTCTGTTTTCTCGTCTTCTTCCTTTTCATTTTCTAGGTCTTCTTCCTTATTTCTGTTTCTTGTCCATATTTCTCTGATATGATCGAATTCTTCCCGGTAGAATAGGCCAACACCGGTTTTGTTTCTGTTTCTATCAATTAAAATATCATAATGACTATTTCTGAATGCCTTGACTCTTAGACGCCCGTCAGGTTTAATGTTATATTCAACCCTGAAATCACCGGCTATACTGTTTGTTCTTTCTGCAACATCCGGATCAATAGTTTCTCCACTGCCAAAATCAAAATTACCGCCTACGTCTACAGATACCCGATCATCAAAAAAGCGCTTAGTAAGAGCAAGATGCAATTCTCTTCTGTTTTCAAAGTCTTCAGGATTTTCTATACCCGGATAGTCATATTGATAAGTACGATATTTAACATTAAAATCTATATCAGTTACAAATTCCGAAATGATATCTGAAAAATACATACTAAATTGATTAGATAAGAATTCAGATACGGTGTTGTTCATGCTTGAAGTTAATAAAGGGTTTTCGGCTCCGAGTGTATTATCTAAATTATAGCTAGGTAAAAATCTGTTAAGAACCAGTAATCCAAAAACCTGTTTATTAAGTTCGTTTTCGTCGTTTTTAAGTACCTGAATTTTGTTCTCAATAGCATTCACTAAATCCGGTGCTGCATCCGGTACTCTTATGTCAAAGTTGATGTCAGGCTGTAAAAGTGAACCGGACAATGTCATATACAGATTCACCGGAATTCTGTTCCTCGCTTGCTTTAACTGATCATTTTCAGTAATCATATCCCGAATCAATTCGTATGGAGCTGTTCGTAAATTATAAATAGCACTTAGGCTTAGCTGAGCTTCGTAAGGGTCTCCTGTCCAACTGATAGTGCCTCCCTGATCAATTAAAAATTTCTTGTTAACAATATTCTGTAAAGTAAATAGATAATCCCCTTGCTGAATTTGATAATTCCCGTACATATTAAACTCACCGTATTGATTCACTTCCATATTCAGGTTGCCTGCACCTCTTCCTTTAATTATATCACCTTGTTGTTGGTCAAAAATAATTTGAACTTCTGCATCAGGAGTTACTTCCAGTTCAATAGAGACCGTTAAATTATTTGCTTTTATTTTAAATTCATCATCTTCACCTTCAGCTTTCTCATCCACAAATCTAAAAAATGAATACTGACCAACATTTCTGGTAGAAGAAATAGGTATATGAAATACTGTATTTCGATTTGTTTTTGCTGAAATATAGATTGTTATGTCATCCATAGGACCACTAAATAAGACAGTTCCTCCGGCGTAAGCTTTACCATAATACAAGCTGTTATCCCTTACTGTAGTATTTAAAAAGGTGAAATTTTGTGTGTTGACAAAAACACTTAAAACCCAATCTTTTAATTTATCATGCAATAGATACCCACCTACACTTGCCGTATTATTTTCATTATCAGTAATATTCAGTCCGGTTAAGTCTATCCAATATGGCTGAAATTCTATTTTTTGATCATGCATTTTATAATGTGCATTCAGGTAATTAACAGTGGTTCCTGTTTCGTAAAAAAATAGTTCTCCATTAACTTCAGGCTCATCCAATGTCCCTTTTACAGTTAATAAACCATCGGTATGGCCATGTATATTGGAAACATATTCTTGTAAAAAATTTTCTAAAACAGATAATTCAAATCGATTCACGTATAAATTCCCATTTATCTCGTTTTTATTATCCATTAAGTTTAACTCCATGGATAAAGTAAAATCATTTATTTCATCTCTTACGCCTGTATTAATATTTAAAACTTTCCTATCGAAATGATAATTAGACAATAAGTCTAAATCGCCAATAGCTTCATTTTTAAGTTTTAAGTTATTAATAGTTAAAACGGCATAAGCAACAGGACTTTCTATAATGTTAGAAAAGTTTACATGCCCATTTATGAGACCTTCCATTTCTATATTGAGAAAGCTAAGCAGAGATTGAGAAAAGTCATTTAACTCAACATCTGTAAACCGAATATTGATATTGTTTTCGTTATTATAGGTTATGAAAGAATTTATATTTATGCTTTGCCAACCACTTTCAAGGCTTAAATTTTCTATCAGAAGTTGCTCTCTTGAGAGGGTAATTGGAGTTCTTAAGTTCATCACCCATTGCTTATTGTTTAGTATAATTTCAAAAGGCAATAAATCTAAACTAACATAATCATTCCCTGCGGCCATTACACCTGAAACATCAAATCTGTTTAAATCTTCCGGATTGTTCACTTTTACATTAAACAAGATACTATCCAGCGATGCAATTGCCATAAGGTGCGCAGAATTACCTATGATAGTACTGTCATTGTACTTAGCTGTACGAAAGCCAATGTCGATATCCAGTTGCTCATGTCCTGATGAAGCCATCATATAAAGGCTGTCTAATACAAGACCTTCGTATTCGAGTGATGGAATATAACCGTAAAGCTCCAAAGAGTTTAACGCATTATTAAAAGACCCGCTTAAATAGCCACCGGCAAGTGGTTTTAAAAATGGTAACAGTTGATAAAAGTTTTCTTGTTTTTCATCAGGGTGATGAAAAGTAATGTTAAATCTAATATCCTGTTCTTTTTCGGTTTTTTCAAAATCAGTAAGATATGAATAGAAATATGTTTGAACATAGTGTAAAACAGCATTTTGCAATTCGTTTGCATGGAAATCTCCAAGTATACTCGCAGTAAAAAAGTCAGTTTCTGCTCTAAGTTGCCTTTCCTGGCCTCTCAAATAAACAGAATGCAGCTTAATTGAGTCCAAATAGTAGTTTTCTGTACCGTCATTAAGATTCAGGCTATAAGCAATGGCATTACCGGAGAAATTTTCAAAATTTTCACCCTCAGCATCTAAGAATAAGTTTGTAGAAATACTCAATGGTTTGCCATATATATTTAAAGCCATTAAATCAGCACTCTTAATATCTGCATTAAATTTGTAAGTTGGCAGTGCCTGGTTTAAGTCTATAAATCCTTCAAAATCCAATACTAAGTTTTCATCATCAACATTGAGATTCCCGGAAAAAAGTTTTTGGTTGATTACACCATCTACAACTAAATCTTTATATTCATAGTCCAGCAAATAAAATGAATGAATTTTGCCCTCCATTTTTGCTTCTAATTGATCATAGGTAAGTCCGCTTCCTTCAATAGCTAAGTCAAAACTAATTGTTTTTAAAAAATCAGCATTTTCAGCCCAACTATCTAAGCGAAATTTTTCTGCAGATAAATTTCCGGAATAAATAGCTTGTTTGTCTTCACCGATTAATTTTAAATTTAAATCACTGGTTAGTAAACCTAAATCATTTTGTAAAGTACCATCGGCTACAAAGTCATAGTAAAACCCGGTAAAGCGGCCTTTGAAATTTGGCTTTCCTAATTTACGTAATGCCTCCGGAATAACGATACCGGGTTGAAATCTTGCTATATCATCAAAATGTATTAAACTTTCATCAACTTTTAAATCCATGAAAGTTTCATTTATATCCGGCAGCCCCATGAGTAGTATATCTCCTCTGAAAATACTTTCAGCACCATAGGCAATTATTAAATCTCTACCTCTGATTTGACTTACTGCCCCCCGTAAATTACCATCCAGATAAAAACTGTTATGAGCAATTTCATTGAGTTCTCCACCTGTAAAGTAGTTGATATCTTTTAAATGAATTAAAGAATTTGTAAAATTCCCTTCTAATTTAACTTTATTCAAAAAGTCATTAAAGTCATTAAATTGATTAAAGTTTAGCGCAAAATAATCAGATAGATAACTGTCGGGGGTTCTTAGATTCAAATTTTTAAGAGTAATAGTGTTGGGTGATATCTCTGCGGCAGCGCTTAAATCAAGTACATTGAATCCGCTTTTTTCTTTAAAACTTAAAGCTTTAACAAAAGAAAAAATAGTATCGCCAATAATTTCAGTGTTCTCAAAATCTATATGAATATCATCAACATTTAAATGATTAAAATCTATTAAAGCGGGAGATGTTTTAGAAGAAACCCCTTTGTTTATAAGACTAAAGCTTCCATTACTGATTCTTGTTTTTTCAATAAATAAATTAAAAAAATTAGGATTAAATGCCATCGTTAATTTCTCAGTGAATGTTTCTTCATGAGGGATATCCACATTTAAAGCCTCAAAAACTATATGAACACTTGGGCGGTCAATGTAAATAGCATTAAAATCGAGGATGTTTTCAGCAGGTAAAAACTCATAAATATCAAAATGAGATACCGGTAGTCCAATGTCCAGCTTAAAAGAACTGTTTTCATCCGTCAAAGTAAATCGGGAATCATATAAGGCAATGATATTTAAATCAACATTCCATTTGACACCACCGGCAGATTTTTCATCTTTACTGAAATAGTCTAATATAAATTGAAAGTTGTAGTCGGTTTCATTTTTCTTTTTAGCAATATTTACTTTTGATTTATCCAGATGAACCCTGTTTATCAGAAAAAGTCTGTTAAAAATCTTCATTCCATCAAAATCAACTCTCAGGCGGTCAGCGTGTAAAAGAGTATCGTTATTTAAATCTTCAACATAAATATTTTCTAAAACCATACTATTAAAAAAATCTATATTGACCTTTTCAATAGAAAGATTCGTATTTAATTCTTCTGAAAGGTAGGCTGTTGCTTTTTTTGCTAAATATGTTTGAAATCTCGGAGATTGCAATAAAAGAGATAAGCCCAATAATAATGCAGTCAGCATTAAAAAAGCAGCTAATGTAAATTTTAGAAATTTTTTTCTCACAATATCTCTTTCGTTTAGTGCCCTTAACTAAAGGTTTTTGCGTTTAATTTCAAAACTAAAGCTAAAGGTATTAATTTTGTGCAATGAACTGCACCATTTTAGGAATTGAAACTTCCTGTGACGATACATCTATTGCACTATATAAAAATAGCAAAATTCTTGCCAACATTACAGCTTCGCAGGATATACATAAAAATTATGGTGGTGTTTTCCCGGAAAAAGCTTCCAGAGCGCATCAGATACATATCATTCCGGTTTTGGATGCATGTTTAAAAAAAGCAAATTGTGATTTAGAAAGTATAGATGCTATAGCATTTACCCAAGGTCCCGGATTGATAGGGTCTCTCATGGTAGGTTGTTCATTTGCAAAAAGTCTTGCCTTTGCGCTCGACATCCCGCTAATTCCGGTTCATCATATGCAAGCTCACATTCTGGCACATTTTATTGAGGAACCAATGCCTGATTTTCCCTTTATTTGTTTAACCGTTTCAGGGGGACACACTCAATTGATATTTGTAGAGGACTATTTGAAAATGACCGTTATTGGTCAAACAAAAGATGACGCTGCAGGAGAAGCTTTTGATAAAACAGCAAAAATGCTCGGATTGCCTTATCCGGGAGGGCCTGTTATTGATAAGCTGGCACAATCCGGAAACCCGAAGGCCTTTTCTTTGCCATTGCCTAAAAAGGATATACATAACTTTAGTTTCAGTGGTTTGAAAACAGCAATTTTATACTTTTTAAGAGATAATGAAAAAATTAACAGCAATTTTAAAAACGAAAACATAAACGACATTTGTGCTTCTGTTCAAGGTACAATTGTTACTTATTTATTAAGGGAGTTAAAGGATGCTGTTGAAGAGTATAAGGTACAGTCAGTAGCTATTGCAGGAGGCGTTTCAGCAAATTCATATTTGCGGCAGGAACTTTTGAAGTTTGGTTTAGAAAATAAAATAAAGACATATATCCCGGCATTTGAATATTGTACTGATAATGGAGCAATGATAGCTCAAGCAGGTGCATTCTTATTTGCAGAAAAGATGTTTTTGGACTATAAAATTTCGCCTGATCCCCGACTTCCCTTTCCGGAAATTTAAATTTAAATATACTTCTTAAAATTATTGTTATACATGATATATTTTCTTTAAATTTGCCAAAAAAAAATCATGATGACTAAAACTTTTTGCCTTATTTTTTTCCTATTTGGAATAGTTTCAATTACTGTAGCTTCTGACGGTAACAGCCAGGACAACAGAAGAACAAATCTTCAAAATTCAGAGCGTATGACTGAAAGCAGCTATGAGCGTGAAAATATCTCTGAGAAAAATATTGAAAAACACAAATTGGAGCAACGCATTCAAAATGCAAGACCGATTAGAGAAATTGATGGGAATAATACCCCTTCAAATGAAATTGACAAAATCGACCACCAGCTTACACGCCTTGAGAAAATGCTGGAAGAAGGCAGATACAGAGATAATGACCAAAAAGAAGCTATTGAAAGTAGAATTCAATCTCTTGAAGCACAGAAAGAAGCCTTAGAATCTGTAAACTCAGACGAATAAATTAGAAAAGACAATTTTGAATTTCTCTTAGAATAATAACTTATGCTAAGATGATTTTATGTTTTTAGATAAATAATAACTAACTAAATAATTTAATAATGAAAAAAGTATTAGGATACTTATTGCTTTTTATTGCAATGTCATTTATCCCTCAGTCTTTATCAGCTCAGTTTACTTTAATACTGGTTGAAGACTTTGAAGACGGAGTTCTACCTCCAAACTGGACCAGAATTCAAAATCCCGGTTCTGATGGCTGGCAATTTGGAATTAACTCTTATACAAGCCTGGATTGGGCTATACCACCTCATCCGGATGGAGGCTTTTTTACAGCTTCAAATGATGACGCATGTAATTGTGATATGAGTGATGACCAATTAATAAGCCCTGTTTTTGGGACAACGCTTTTTGATTCACTGTATATTCTTTTCGATGCATTTTATGATGGTGAATGGGGGTCAAGTGCCTATGTAGGATATACTACCGATGGTGGTGTTACCTGGACAGACTTTGCTTTGCCGGAGGAAAATGATTGGACAACTTATAATTTAACAGTTTATCAGCCGGACTTAACAAATGATTTCGCCTTCCGCTTTATACATGATGATAATGGATTTTGGGCGGATGGTTTTGCTGTAGATAATGTAATTGTTGCCGGCTTTGCCAATCCATGTATTCCAACATATTCAGATGGACAAGACCCTTTTAACTTTTTAAATGAGGTGTATGTTAATACGGATTATGATTCTCTTGGTTTAGATGAAGGAGTCTATTATACAGATAAAACCGGAACTGTATTTACGGAGTTTATTGAAGGAAATGAATATCAGATGTACTTTTCCGGTTCAGGCTTTGATTTTGAAATTTTTACTGCCTGGATAGATTACAATCAAAATGATGTTTTTGAACCAACTGAACTCTTAGGTACTTGTGAATCTGATAATGGTATTTGTAATATTACTTTTCAGATTCCTACGGGCAATACCGGAGATTTTACTATGAGAATTATGACTCAAGAGGATTCAATTCTAAATATTGATCCATGCGGTTTCTATTCTTATGGGGAAGTTGTAGATTACGAAATAAGTATTTTACCTGCTTTACCTTACTGTTTGTCAACATTTGTAATAGGACCGGATAATTTAAATTTTATTGATGGAATTAGTTTAAACACTTATTCATCCTCAAATTTAGGATTTACTGAAGGTGTAGCATATACTGATAATACGGGTGTAACAGTCACAACACTTGAAGAAGGACAAGCTTATCAATTAGAGATTGAAGGCTCGGGAAGTGATTTTGAAACCTTTACAGCCTGGTTAGATTATAACGATAATAACGAATTTGAAGCTACTGAATTATTAGGAGAATGTAACTCTTTAAATGGTAATTGCATTATCAATTTTACAGTACCTGCCGGAACTAATCCGGGAGATTATAACTTGAGAGTTCTTTCTCAGGAAGAAGAAGCTAATATTACCTCTTCTTGCAGTCCATATTTAATGGGTGAATTAATTGATTTTTCAGTAGAAATTATAGCTGCTGCGACTCCTTGTGATGAACCGTTGGCAACATTTACTGCCATTTGTGATGTAGCTATAGATACTGCATTCTTTGTGGAAGTGAATATTACAGATTTAGGAACTGCCTCAAGTGTGGATATAGTTTCAGGACAGCAAGTTTTAGAAACATCAGCTACTACAGGCCTTTATACAGTAGGACCTTTTTCTAATAATGATAATGTATTTATAACTTTAGTTCATGATACAGATACAGCATGCAATATAACTTCTGCCTCATTAACTGAAAACTGCTTAACCCCATGTACTTCTCCACAGGCTTTATTTACTGCTATTTGTGATGCAGCTGTTGATACCGCTTTCTTTGTGGAAGTAAATATTACAGATTTGGGAAGTGCCTCAAGTGTAGATATAGTTTCAGGTCAGCAAGTTTTAGAAACGTCAGCTACCACAGGCCTTTATACAGTAGGACCTTTTTCTAATAATGATAATGTATTTATAACTTTAGTTCATGATACAGATACAGCATGCAACATAACTTCTGCCTCATTAACTGAAAACTGTGCTCCGGTTTGTGTGGAGCCTCTGCTTACTTTATCTACTGACTGTGTTTTAGGTGAAGACAGTGTGTTTTATATTAATTTAAATGTGGCAGATTTAGGTGATGCCACTGAATTGGATATTACTACAACTCCCGGTGGTTTTGTTACAACTGTAACTGCTCCCGGAATATATAGCTTAGGTAGCTTTTTAAATAATACAAATGTAGATGTATTAATTGAACATGATTTATCTGCTCAATGTGATGTTATGGAAAGTATTACCGGAAATTGCAGTGCTACCGGACCGGCTTGTGCAAGCATTTTTGATGTGAACGGAGGTGGAGCTTTTTGTTCAGCAGATGTTTCAGGTGTATCAGTAGGATTGGATAGTTCTCAAATCGGATTTACTTACACCTTATTATTAAATTCTTCTACTGTAGTAACTTCAGTTGAAGGTACCGGTTTACCTATTGATTTTGGTTTACAGTCTCAAATTGGTGATTATACCGTTTTAGCCTCAGTTTCAAACCAAATTTATCATCAGGATTTTGGAGATGGGACTTCTTTTCCTACGGGTTGGGTAGGTGATGCAGCCTGGTCTGTTGCTTCAACAGGTGTTTCAGGTGGTTATCCCGGAGCATCCGGAGGCGGCCAGATAAGAAGTGCAAATAACTTAGCAGGAGTAATAAGTTTAAGTGGTGTTGTTTCTACTATTGGATATACAAATATTGAAGTAATCTGGGGAGGGAGAAGAACAACCGCTCAGGATCCCGCTACTTTAGAATTTAGTACTGATGGTATTAACTGGACTACCGTTCCATTTACTGATGTTACGAATAGCGCTAACTGGGAATTGGTAAATGCAGGAAATCCAATATCTCTTCCGGCTGCTGCTGAAAATCAAGCAGACTTACAGCTAAGATGGTCAGTTAATAGTGCAGGAACATACAGATTGGATGATTTAATTATATCAGGGACTCCGGCTCAACCATGTGATGTATTTATGTCAGGTCAGGTCTCTGTTAATGAGTACATGCAAGTTGATATATTAAATCAGCCTTCAGATGATGAAATTTGTGTTGAAGAAAGCACTTCCTTTAGTGTAACAGCAAGCGGTGACAGCTTAACCTTTAGCTGGGAAGTGAGTTTGGATAACGGACTAAGCTGGACTGCATTAGTAAATGATACTACCTATTCCGGTACGGAAACTTCTACTTTAATGCTGACTAATGTACAGGAGTCATTAAATGGAAATCTATACAGAGTTATTGTTGACGGAGTTTGTGGAGGACCTGAAACATCTGCTACAGCAGAATTGTTAGTAAATCCTTTACCGTTAATTGATATTATACTTACTGAGACTTTCTATTGTGTTGATGCAGCCTCTGTAACACTAAATGCTACTCCGACAGGAGGTAGTTTTTCCGGACCCGGAGTTAGTGGAGGCACTTTTGTTCCTTCATTTGCAGGGGTAGGCACACATACTATTATATATCAGTATGTTAGTCCAATCGGTTGTGCAAATACCGGTACTATAGAAGTTGAAGTAGGCGATTTACCATCTACAGAAATCGTTTCACTTCCGCAGCAACTATGTGCTAATGATGATCCAATTGTTTTAACAGGATTACCGGCAGGTGGATTATTTAGCGGGCAAGGTATTACCGGCAATTCTTTTGATCCTTCATCAGTAAGTGCCGGCGGACCCTATGTAATTTTATATACTTATGTAGATTCTTTAGGATGTTCTAATACAGCTTTTGATTCTATTACCGTAAATGCAATACCAAATGTAGTTATTGATGCCGGAACAGCCTCTTATTGTGAAAACGAAGCAGCTATAACCCTAAATGGATTGCCGGCCGGAGGGATATTTACAGGCGCAGGCATAACTAACAATGAGTTCAATCCTTCAAATGCAGGTGTTGGTTTGCATCCAATAGTGTATACTTACATTGATTCTCAAACCGGTTGCGAAAATTTTGCTGATATTAATCTAGAAGTAAAACCTGTACCGGTGGTTTCTATTGAAAACCTATCACCTACTTATTGTGAAAATGATTCATCTTTAGTAGTTGAATTTTTGCCGGGAGGAGGGGTTTTGATTGGAGATGGTGTTAGCGGTAATACCTTTAATCCGGGAACCGCAGGACCTGGTCAGCATCAAATCACTTATAACTATACTTCATCTAATGGTTGTTCAAATTCAGATACCTTTGATGTCGAAGTTTTTGCTAAACCAAGTGTAAGTATAGTATCTGTAGAACCTCCGATTTGCAGAGATGATGAACCTTTTGAATTGGAAGGACAACCTTCCGGAGGTGTATTCTCGGGTAATGGAGTTGATGGTAATATGTTTAGCCCTGAAGTTGCAGGATTAGGGCCACATGTAATTAGCTATAACTATACTGATGGAAATGGTTGTTCAAATTCAGCCAATACTATTTTAGATGTGGTGATATGTACTTCTGTAGAAGAGTTGTTGACAAGAATATCGGTAGATGTTTATCCGAATCCATTTACAGAGTTTATAAATATTGAAGCAACTTTTAACGAAACTAAGTCTGTTTCAATAATGATAGTAGATATACAGGGAAGAGAAGTTTACAGAGCTGTGAAGACAGCCATTAAAGGAGATAACTTCTGGACCTTACAACTACCTTATGACTTTGCCAGTGGTGCATATAATCTGATAATTTCATCTGATACTATGGTTAAACCACTTCAAATTATTAAACAGCGATAATATAACTGTTTAAAGAAAAAGGGAAGTATGATTTCATACTTCCCTTTTTTTATTGAATAATTTCCTGTGTGTGTAAATGTAATTTAGATTTAGTTGTTGCAAAATTTCAGTTACTTAAAAACGATTTAAGATTATTTGATTATTGAACAATGAGTTTTCCGGAGTATAAGGGAATTCCCTGTTTTTCAATAGCAATCAGATAATAGCTGTCAGAAAGCATACTAATATCAATGCTTAATTTATTTGAGGTTTGAAAGTCAGTTTTAAAGCGCATTGCCTCTCTACCTGCCAAATCATAAATGACAACTTCAAATATTTCATCAGTAAATATTTCGGATTCAAAGTACAAGGTTTCTGAAGCAGGGTTTGGGTAAAAATTTAATGAGAAAATATTTCTTGAACTTTTAATTTCACTAATATCCGTAGTGGAAAAGTCAATTACCCAGGTGACCGCGTATAAATTTATAGATTCATATTGATCAATTCTTATCAATTGAGTTGTATCAGTTACAATTGCTGTCAAATAGTTAATGCCTTGAATCAGCTCTTCTTCATTTAGGGATAACGAGTCTATGCTTTCAGGTTTTATAAGACTGTTCAATTCCCATTTAATACTCAATGAATTTGAAATGGGCTCAATTAAATCTAATTCAAATGATAATGGAAACTGAGAGGCTAAAAAAAACGAAGCTGAAGGTAAATAACTATTGATTGGATTTGTCAGAACATGGATCCTTTCTATAAAAGCTTCAGTACATACAGCGCAAAATGGAACGCCCAGTACTTCCATTTTACAACTTTCATGTGGTTTATACCATTGAGAGGAGTTCCCGCCGCAACAATGCTGAAAAATCCCAACATTAAAATCTCCGTACCAATTTTTCCATTTTACAGTAGCAGGATTGTTATTCATTGTCATATTTGATAGTTCAGCAGCAAACTGATCGCCTGCCCAATATTCATCTGCTAAAAATGCAAAAGAATGTCCAATTTCATGAATCATAATTTCTAATGACTGAACGTTTGTAGAAGCTGTTGCGACCCAACCTCCTGAACCGCCGTATTTTGTTGAGTTTACAATCATTAAGACCTGGTCATAGGTCGGAAAATGATTAGCTAAAACATTCACTACTTGTGAATTATTCGTTGGCACCAATAATCTTTCAATACCTGCATACCAAAAAGTACTTCCAAAATAATTGTCAATCAAATTATTGGGATCCATTGCAGCACCGGACTCATTGGAGGGGGTAAAAACAGAAACTACATTAAAATAGTTTATATACCTGTCAAACGGCTTTTCCAAAAATAGTCCTGTAACAATATTTTCAGCATCATCTGTGAATTTTTGGTATTCATGCTGTTGATAACCATCACCTAAGATTACTAAATTTATTCTTGATTCAGTACTGCCATTATTCAATAATGTGTCAACAATTATATTTTGCGAATTAGCAGTAAATGAAAAAATTAGGAACAAGGCTAAATAAAAATTTTTCATTTTATTCAATATTTACTTTTAAAATGTCATTTCTTAATTGTTCAGGAGATTTGATAAACTCTTGAATGATAAATGCAGCACTACCTTCAATCAACTGAAGTCTTAAAAAATGATCGGTTTCTTGTAGTTTTAACATTTTAGTTGCAAGCTTGCCTTCATTGTCAACGTATTCAACCTTTTTTTGCAAAGGGTTTTCAAAAATAATTTCTTTTAAAGGCTCCCCATTCGTATCTAATAAAAGAAAAGCTAAATCTCCGTCCTCAGCATATCGCTTGCTTTTTGCAGATTCTTTCAATCGGCCTTTAGTTACTATATAGTTAATTAAATCAGCTGATAATATTCCACTAATACTATCTTGAGTAAGACTAAAATTGACAAACAAAATTTTAGGTTGTTGAGTTTCCTCATTCATAACATCTGTGTTGTCATGCAAATGATTGCCTGACTTACAATTTGCTAAAAATAAAGAAAGTATACATGCTATTAAAAACAACTTCATTTCAAAAATTACTCCATTTTGTATACTCGAAGTTAAGCTATTTTATCTAAAATTAATAGACGAATATGTTTTACAAAATGTCACATGATAATCTAATAATGAGTTTAATCACAAGTATTTTTAAATTTTTAATCCCAAATTATTTCCGGGCAGTAAACATCTCAACACTATTATCATAAGGTTCCAAGGATTGAAGGAAAATATATATTGCTTCTATGTCAGATGTTTTCATGCCGGCATAAGTTATCCAGGGCATGATTGTCTGAAAGTCACCTTCATTTACTCTATGAGGTCTGTAATCAGGGCTGTCGTATCTTTTGAAACGGTTTACAAAATCTTCTTTTGTCCAATGTTTCAAACCGGTTTCATGAGGGGTAAGATTAGGTGCTCTGAGTATACTGCCATCAGGAAGTCCAAATTCTCTGCCGCCTCCGGCTAACGGCCCTGTAAAACTGCCTTTTTCAAATTGCGTATGACAATCTCCACAGGCTGCAGCAGTAAACATATATTGACCGTAAGCTAATTTATTATTTTCCGGTGGGCGTTGCGATAATTGAGCTTTTTCCGGAATGGTTCTAAGAATAAAATTAAAAGGGAAATCAGCTTTTGAAACCGGGTGATTCGTCTCTATAGGCTCAATTGTTCTCAAATATGCTATAACTGCCCTAATATCATCCTCATCTAATTTCCCGTAATTGTGATAAGGCATAACCGGAAAAATAGGATCTCCATTGTTTTTAACTCCGGTTGTAATCAACCTAAAAAGTTCTCCATCAGTCCAATCACCAATACCATAGGGAGTAATATTAGGCGAGATAAAAACTCCCGGGAAGCCCATGCTTTGATCAAAACGTTCTCCTCCGGCGGCTTCAGTCCCTTCAATCATTGGACCTGCGAAATAATTAAAATCTCTTTCAGCATGACACTCTATACATTGCATTACATGTAACGCAAGATATCTGCCTCTTTCAACTTTTTCCGCTGTAATTTTAACTTCTATATCAGGTGGTGCCCCAACATTCGGTAAAGCATAAGAAATATAAGTTAAGGCCATTATTATTATAGCTAAAATGCCTCCTATTGAGAAAAATGAATATTTTATCAGCTTCTTCATAATTTAATTTGTTTAAGGCAAATGTAAATTATATATATATGTTAAATTTCACCTGAAAGGGTGAATTTTAGCTATCCTCTAAATAATTTGTGGATTAGTGAAGTGCGATTCTTTGTATACGTTTTTTGAAAAATATTCTTTAAGTGTGTCTTAATGGTGTTTTCGGAAACAAAAAGGGTTTGAGCAATTTCTTTGTTATGCATACCGGTTTCTAAAAGTTTTATGACCTCAATTTCACTTTTTGTTAAAGAATGTTCTAAATAATTGTTTAGCCTTAAAATACTGCTTATTTTTTCTTGTTCTATATCCCTTTTATAGTAATTGATATATGCGAACTCCACAGCAATTTTTAAATTGATTTTTGTGAATGGTTTAAGAAGGTAATACATAGGGTGAACTTCCTTCGCCTTATCCAAAATTTTTTCTTCTGCATATGCAGTTAAAAAAATGATTGGTACCGGTAGGTTTTCATTAAACCAATGCCCGAGTTCGATGCCATCATTATTGTTTTCAAGGTGAATGTCAAGAATGGCTAATTGTGGCTTATATTCTAAAGCATATTCTTTGGATTCAGCTATATTAAAAGCAGGCCCCACAACTTCATAGCCCAATTCTTCAAGAGTGAGAGCAATATCGCCCCCAATAATGGCATCATCTTCTACAACAAGTATTTTAAAATTAGCTGACTTCGTCATGTAGTTTGAATTTTTTGATATTGTAAACAACCTGAGTACCGCCAAACTCATTATTATTATGGCATAAAGTTGCTTTTAATTTTTTAGAAAAAGTATCTATCATTTTTAAACCGAAAGAATCAGAACCTTTTTTGTCTGGTATAAATCCGCTGCCATCATCATTGATTTCTAATATCAATTCATTATTACTTAAAATAAGTGAAATGTGAATATTACCGGTTTCTTTATCTTCAAAAGCATGTTTCATTGCATTCGTTACCAATTCATTGATGATCAAACCCAGAGGTATTGCAGTATCTATATCTACTCGTATTTTTTCAGAGTGGTTGTGTAGCTGAATATTTTTATAGGAAAGTTGAAAGGCTTCCTGATATTGATTAATCAATTGTTCTATGTATTCATGCATTTCTATTTTTCTAAAATTTGATGCAGCATATAATTGGTGATGAATCAAACCAATAGCATTTACACTATTCTTACTGGATTGAACGGTTCTGACAGCTTCAGCATCTGTTATTGAAAGACTTTGTAAGTTAAGCAGACTTTGTAGCAATTGCAGATTATTCTTAATCCTGTGATGCATTTCATGTATCAATTCCTCTTTTTCTTCAAGGGCAATTGATGTTTGAGACATTGATTTTTTAAGTTTACTATTTAATTTTTGACGGTTAATTAATATAATGGTTGAGATTAAAAATAAAGCTGATAAGGAAATACTTCCAATTAAATATAATTGTTGCTGAGCCAGATTTTTTTCAATTTCGAGATTTTGTAAAGCGATTGTTTGCTCTTTTTCTTTTAGTTCAAATCTTGCCTGCATTTCTTCAATCGCCCATTGCTGCTGCTCATTATTTAAAATTTCAGTAAGTCGGGTATATTCTTTCCAGCTTAGTATCGCTTCAGTATAGTTTTTACTATATTCCTTAGCGATAGCTCTTTCTTTATAAATTCTTCTTAATAAATCTAATCTTCCCGATCCTTTAACCAGAGAATATGCCATCTCAATTTTTTCACTTCCTTCTTTTATCTTTCCGGCTTTTATTTCTATTGCACCCAGATAAGTAAGCCCTGCAACATATTCTAAAGGGTTTATTTTGCTTGTAAACTCTAATCCGCTTTCTAATTTAACTTTAGCTTCTTCAAGTTCATTTAGATGAAATAACGCAATGCCTTTTCCAATATCAACAGCATGCATTTCATCTAAACTATTTGTTTTTTCAAATAATGCTTCTGCATATTTAAAACTTTCAATGCTTTTTTTATGCTCATTCATATAAGAGTAAGCCAGCCCCTTGTTAAAATAAGTATAAGCCATCCCCATATTGTCATTTTCAAGTGATTTTAAATCAAGTGAACGGTCATAAACTTCTAAGGCTTTTACATAATTTCTCCTTTGACGAAAAATAATTCCCAAATTGTTCAGTGCATGTCCCATACCTTCCTTATATTCAATACTTTCAGAAAGAAAATATGCTTTTTCATAGTGTTCTATAGCATTTAATAGATTCCCCTCAAAAAAAAACGCAGCCCCCAGTGCATTTTCTAATTTTGCTACACTTAATAAATCACTATTTTCCTCTGCAAGATTAATGGCTTTTTGATACTTTTTGTGAGCAGTTTGAAAGTCATCCTTGTATTCATAAGCCAGAGCTTGTTGATATAAATTCCATATTTTACCCTGAAGAAAGTCTATTTTCCTTGCCAGCTCATAACCTTTATTGCTGAAAATAAGAGCTGAATCCGGGTTTGTAGATAACAAATAATAAGAAATGTCCCTGTACAACCAAACTTTATTAGTGTCCGGAACAACATAATTTAAGCTCATAATCAGACTGTCATGCTCAGCCCTCAATAGACTATTACCGGAAATGTTAAATATTTCAAGGGTAAAAATTACAAGTAAAAGCAGAGTTTTTCTTGGACTAAACTTTTGCATTTTTTATTACTTTTAAATTTCAATTGTAAGTGCATTTTTAAAATTGAATAAATATAGCTATGAAATGGTGCATTTTGTCATTTGCTGTCTTTTAAATTAATTTTACGTCCACTTTCTATAAAAATATTTAATAAATATATAAAAATAAAATATTGGTTTTAAAATCTTTTTTAATTTTTTTTGAAGTGTTCAATAACATTTTACTTTTTATTTCTTTAGAGTAAAAGGTTTACCTATTTATTATCTTTGCAAAAAATAGTTAAGTGATTTTTAGAATTTTATCAAGCTTGTTTGTGGTATTTATATCTATTTCTTCTGAGGCTTCTCTAAGACTCAACGAAGTTATGGTAAACCCCAACCCCGGAACAAATACTTCTGAAGTTCAATCATTAGTAGATTGTGACAATCCAACTTTTGGAGCAGCATGGATTGAATTATATAATTTTAGTCAGTGTGATACAATTTTTTTAGACTGTTACATAGTTGCTTCTCAGACCTCAGGTTCTAATGGAGGAGCTTTTACATTTCCTGCAGGGAGTTTTATTGCCCCTCTGGATTTTGTGGTTATCGGAGGGCCTGATGCGCCCAATGTAGATTATCTGTTGCCGGATTTTTGTAATACACCTTCTTTATGTACGTCTGATACCTGGTCACTTGCAAATGACTTTGGCTGGGTGGCTTTATATGCACCTGATGGGACTGTGACGGATGCTTTTTTCTATACTGAAAGTACAGGTCAGGCTACAGATTTAGGGGTTAACCCAAATTTTGATTTAGCGCCTTGTGTTCCTTTACAATGTGATAATTTAGGTGCTCTTCAGAAAGCAAACGAAATGACACCCGGTACAGAAATATTTTATACAGGCATAGCTCCTCCGGCAGGGGAATCTAAAGCCCGGAGTGAAGATGGTTTAGGAAGTTGGCAAACAGTTTCTGTTCCTACACCGGGAGATTGTAATGGTACTTGTGCAGAACCGGACGATTTGGAAATTCTGATTGAAGTAGTTCAAAATGAGACATGTGAGCAATCTAACGGAATAGTTACTTTTAGTATTGAAGGTGGAAGTGAGCCATATTCAATTGAGTGGTTCAATGAATCTCAGCAGGATACTTTATTTAATTTGTCGGCCGGTGATATAGAAGTAGTAGTTACTGATGTTAATGGATGCCGAGATGAAGATTTTGCCTTACTGTTAAATGAAGGTGCACCACCTGATTTAGAAGTAATTCCGGAGAATCCGGCCATTTTTTTAGGAGAATTTGTTGGTTTAGAATTGCAGGCTTCAAATGCTATTGTTGACGCAGCTTGGTCTCCTTCTAATGGATTGAGCTGTCAGTCATGCCTAAATCCACTGGCTGCACCGGGAGTCACAACAACCTATAATGTAGAGGTGCTTGATGAGTTTGGATGTACCCAGTCAACAACTGTAAGGGTGGAGGTTGTAGATGATGCAGCTTCAATATTTATTCCCAATGCTTTTACTCCCAATCAGGCGGAAAATAATCAATTATTTGTCAGAAGTCCGAGAATTCAAAGTATGAACTTCCGGGTATATGACAGATGGGGAAATGTTGTTTTTCAGACAACTACTCAATCTGAAGGCTGGGATGGAACTGACCCTTCCGGAAACCCATTGCAAACAGGTGTTTTTATATATCAGTTAGAAGTGGTTTTGGAAAATGGAACAGAAAGAACGCTAAGTGGTAATATTAATCTGATTCGATAAAACATAATTAAGTTTATAATGTACTCTATAAAAAATATACTCGGTCTGATTTTGCTATTAATTACAATCGTATCTCCTAAAATCTCATCGTCTCAGGATATTCATTTTTCACAGTTTTATGCTTCACGCTTAATTGTAAATCCTGCTATGACCGGTTTTATTAATGAAGAATATAGGGTAGGGGCACAGTTTAGAAGTCAATGGAATGGTTTTACTAATGGCTATACAACTATTGGAGCTTCCGCAGAGGGTAGTTTTTTTAAAGGTCGCTGGAGAGATGATTATTTTGGGGCAGGCCTCCAAATGTATCGTGATTTTGCCGGGGATGCCGCCTTGGGGAATAATACGATAGCCCTTTCAGGAGCATATAGCAAAGGCCTGGGAAATGATGGCAGACATGCTCTTGCTCTTGGTTTTCAAGCGCTTGCCTATCAGCTTACAATTAATCCCGGAGATTTATACTTTGATAATCAATATAATGGAGTAATTCTGGATACCGATATTCCTCCATCTTCATTTGTTAATTCAGCTTCAGATATTAGTTTTGATTTAGCTGCCGGACTTAATTATCATTTTATCCCGGGAGATGCCTTTAATTTTTATGCCGGTATTTCCGCTTATCAGATTTTAGAATCTGAAGCTAATCTTTTAACGGAAGGAGTTGCAAAAAGAAATCGTAGATATACCGCACACTTTGCCGGTGATTTTTATGTGAGCCGGCCCATGAATATTTTAATTGCCGGGATGTATTTACAGCAAGCTTCTTTAAGACAGATTAATACCGGATTTATGTTACAGTTTTTTCTGGATGATCACAACTTAGAATCACCTACACGCTTTAATATCGGGACTTTTTTAAGATATTCTTCTCCTTTACCGGATGCACTTATTGTCTCTGCCAGAATGGATTACCAAAATGTTTCCCTTGGCATGTCTTATGATTTTAATATTTCCGGATTAAATACTTCTTCCGACTTTCGCGGAGCTTATGAATTAAGCCTTTTCTACAATGGTCTTTTTACAACTGCAGGGCAAAGAAATTTTGTAATGCCGTGCCCAAGTTTATAAAAAGCTAAAAATTTTACTTTATTTATTGCCTAAAACTATAAGT
This sequence comes from Chitinophagaceae bacterium, assembly GCA_007695095.1. NCBI lineage: Bacteria > Pseudomonadati > Bacteroidota > Chitinophagia > Chitinophagales > Chitinophagaceae > Chitinophagaceae bacterium. The sequence continues at coordinate 50,371 of REEL01000115.1, forward strand.
AATTTGTATTGCTGAGAAAATTATATTTACTTTGCTAAAATTTCATTTTTTATTAAAATATTGAAGTGATTATGAAAAAGTTAAAATTGTGGATTAGCGCTGCTTTTATTGTATGTGTATCCACATTGACAACCGAAGCCCAGGACATTCATTTTTCTCAGTTTTACAACTCGCCCCTGACGTTGAATCCATCCT
>REEL01000116.1 GCA_007695095.1 Chitinophagaceae bacterium
GGCAGAAAGACAGAATTATCGAAATGGCATGGGAAGACAGAACACCATTTGAGGCGATAGAAATACAATTTGGTCTTTCAGAAAAAAATGTCATTAAATTTATGCGCTCCCAATTGAAAGCTTCTAGTTTTCGGATGTGGCGAACAAGAGTCAACGGCAGAAAATCAAAACATCTGTCTTGCAGAACTTTTACTGTTGGCAGACATAAGTGCTCACTACAAAGACAAATTAGTGGCAATAAAATTTCTAAGCGCTTTTAAATAAAGTCTTTGTCAGACAATTTCTAATATTTTTTTATTTGCAAATGCATTTTTGATTTTGCTTTTTGACAAATCATGCCCGGGTAGTATTATCTAAAAAACATCAGACTTTCTTATTTTTGCCCAACAGAATAAATAGTTTTATTCTAAAAGTTGAAAAATTATGAGAGATATATTCAAGGGGGCAAAAGCTTTTCAGGAAATTGAATACCCTAAAAGGAAAAAGGTTTTTGATAAAATAAAAATAAATCAAAAGCCACATACATTATTTATAGGTTGCTCAGATTCCCGTATTAGTCCGGATATGATTACTCAGAGCTTGCCCGGGGAGCTGTTTGTCGTCAGAAATATTGCTAATATAGTACCTCATTACGATATTAATGAGGCTTTTTTGGCAACAACATCTGCAATAGAATATGCCGTAGAAGTTTTGAATGTAAAGAATATCATTGTCTGCGGACATTCTAAGTGTGGTGGATGCAAGGCTATGCACTCCGGTCAAAATTTGGATCATCTGCCGCATGTTAAAAAATGGATTGAAATGTCATGCCACAATTCGCAGCAAGTAGATTTTGGAGATAAATTCAGTGCGGATTCTAAGGTAGAATTAAATAATGTTATCGAACAGCTTGATAAACTTAAGACCTATCCGTTTATCAACGAAAAAATAGAAGAGAAAAAGCTTAAAATCTTCGGCTGGTATTATGATATAGGAGAGGGTAGTGTCTATAATTATGACAAAGAAGAGAAAGTCTTTAAAAGAATTTAATTTCTATACGGCCATTTTAAAAGATTACTAAAAAAGAAAAAGACTGTATTCACACTAATGTAAATACAGTCTTGAAAAATTAAATGCCTTTATATGCTATTTAGTCTCTATTGTAACCGCCGCGGTCGCCATCAAAGTTTTCACGCTTTGGTCTCGCTTTGTTAACAATGAGCTTTCTTTCCATAAACTCAGTTTCGTGTAAAGATTCGATTGCCTCGTTTCCGGCATTCTCGTCTTCCATTTCAATAAAACCAAAACCCTTAGAACGCCCAGTGGCATTATCAGAGATGATTTTAACAGAACTAACAGTTCCAAATTCAGAAAACAAATCGCTAAGGTCATTTTCTCTAGCTCTATAGCTGAGATTTCCTACATAAATTGTCATTGGTAAAAAAAATTATAAAAGTGAAATAAAAAAATGTAATAATGTCTATTTTAAGTTGTAGCAGATAATATCTTTTAAAGCTAAAATTTAGTTATATAACAAAGTTAGTAATTTAGTATTTCTAAACAAACTTTTTTGCAAATAAATTAAATAATAGGCTAATTCCATTTTGTTTTTGGTATTAAAAATCAAGTTGCATGTGCACAGGGCAATGGTCTGAGTGTTTTACATCGCTCAGCATTTTGCAAGATTTTATTTTATTTTTTAAAGCATTTGAAACCGTCCAGTAATCAATTCTCCATCCTTTATTGTTATTTCTTGCATTTGCCCTGTAGCTCCACCATGAATATGCATCTTTTTCTTCAGGATTACAATACCTGAAGGCATCTGTAAAGCCATTATCAAAAAAGGTATCCATCCAGGCTCTTTCTTCCGGTAAAAATCCGGATGATTTGGCATTTCTCACCGGATCGTGTATATCAACTGCACGATGACAAATATTAAAATCACCACCAACTATTAATCCTTTTCCGGATTTTTTTTCCAGGTTTTTAAGATAAGGCAATATATCTCTCAAAAAATCCATTTTTATAGCTTGTCTGTGGTCACCACTGCTGCCTGACGGGAAGTAAATATTCAGCAAAATAAAGTCGGCAAACTCAGTTTCGAGTATGCGTCCTTCTGAATCGTAAGCTGTAAGTCCGCTTTCTGTATTTACATTCAGGGGCGTTTGTTTAGTGAGTGTAGCCACACCACTGTATCCCTTTTTTTCGGCTGCTTTCCAATAGACCTGATAACCCAGCTTTTTAAAGTCTTCTAAATCAATTTGGTCAGGAGTGGCTTTTACTTCCTGAAAACAAATTATATCAGCCGGATTTTCTTCTATCCATTCAACAATCCCTTTTCTAAGGGCTGCCCGTATTCCGTTTATATTGTATGTTACTAATTTCATGCTTAAGTCTTGGAAAAAGTTAAAAATCTCTTGAAAAACTCAGCAGAGATGATTCATCAAATTTTTTACTCATTAGCTGCATCCCAAAAGGCATGCCATTGGAATGTACTCCGCAAGGTATGGAGATTGCCGGAAATCCGCATAAATTTGCCTGCACTGTAAATATATCAGATAGATACATAGTAACAGGGTCTTTAGTTTTTTCTCCTATTTCAAAGGCTGTGGTGGGTGTTGTAGGCGAAAGAATAAAATCAAAATCGGTATAAATTTCATTGGTAGCTTCAAGTATAAGCCTTCTGACTTTTTGCGCTTTTCCATAATAAGCATCGTAATAACCGGCACTTAGGACAAATGTGCCCAGCATGATTCTTCTCTTCACTTCTTTACCAAAACCTTCTGAGCGGGTTTTTTTATATGTTGATTCCATATCAGTAGCATCCTGACTTCTATAACCATATTTTACGCCATCGTATCTTGATAAATTTGATGAAGCTTCGGCAGTTGTCAAAACATAGTAAGTCGGTACGAGATAATCCAGATAAGGAAAAGATACAGCTTCTACAGTATGGCCGTCTGCTTTTAAAGAAGCAATTTTATCATTTAAATAAGTTTTAATTTCTTTATCTAAAGCCTCATTCTCAATTACTTCTTTGAAGTATGCTATTTTATATTTTTTATCAGAAAGTTGGAATTGACTATACTTTTCAACATTTTTTTCACTAGAGGTTGCATCATTTGGGTCTTTTCCGGAAATAACTTCCAATATGAGTGCCAAATCATCTACAGATTTTGCAAAAGGACCTATTTGGTCAAAAGAAGATGCAAATGCAATCATTCCGTATCGGGAAACTCTTCCGTAAGAAGGCTTTAAACCATAAATTCCACAAAGAGAAGCGGGCTGCCTGATGGAGCCGCCTGTGTCAGTGCCTAAACTTGCATGACATAAATCAGCTTGAACAGCAACGGCAGAACCGCCACTGGAGCCACCGGGTACTTTATTAAGATCCAATGCGTTCAATACATTTCCAAAAGCTGAGTTTTCATTACTGGAACCCATTGCAAATTCATCACAATTGAGTCGCCCAATGATTATGGCATCTTCAGCTAATAGTTTTTCTATAACAGTAGCAGAATAAATAGCCTCAAAGTTTTTTAGGATTTTAGAGGAAGCTTCCAGTTTATGGCCTTTATAACTGAGTATATCTTTAATTCCAAAGACAACTCCTGCCATTTTTCCGGCTGATTTGTCTTTTATTTTTTTATCGATGACTTCAGCACGGGCTATTGCTTCTTCAGAAAACACTTCGTTAAATGCATTTAAGTGTTTATTTTTTTCGATGTTTTGAAGAAAATAATTAACAATTTTTATGCAACTTATCTTTCCGGAATATAAATCCTTTTGAAGAGCAGAAATTTTAGTGTAGTTCATGTTGGATGGAATCAAAAGTCAATTGAAAAATAGTTTTACAATGAAGGTCGGGAAAGCTTATCATTCCTTTTTTTCATCTTTATCACTATCTTTATCCTTGTTTATTGACTTGTTTTTTTTTTCCTTATCGGCTTCATCCATTCCTTCTTTCATTTCACTTTCCAGATTAGTTCGGGCATCATTAAATTCTCTGATGCCTTTTCCGATGCCACGCATCAGTTCAGGAATTTTTCTACCGCCAAAAAGAAGTAGCACGACGAAAACGATTATGATCCACTCCCAGCCGCCCGGTAATCCAAATAAAAAGATATTCATGAGTTATGTATTTAAATATAGTGCGAAATTACGGTTTATTGACTTAATAACCATAAAGCAGGATTGAGTTTTTTAGTTCCCTGCCAAATTTCTAAATGTATTTCAGTTTTATCTTCAGAGCTATCAGTATAAACGATGCCTAAACGTTCACCTGTTCTTATTTCTTGTCCTGATTTAACAAAAACTTCACGGAGATTTGAATAAACAGTGAAATATTCACCATGCCGGACAATGATGGCATTTTGAAAACTTGGGTTATAAATCACACTGGAAATTCTCCCGTTAAAGAGCGCTCTGACTTCAGCATTTTCTTCCGTGCGAATGTTTATTCCATTATTTGTTATTTGAACACCTCTTAATACGGGGTGTGGATGTGTGCCGAAAGAAGATGTAACCACTCCTCTTTGCACCGGCCAGGGCAGTTTTCCCATATTGCTGGCAAAATCAGCTGAGAGCCGGGCTGCCTCGGGAGTCAGGCTTAAGACATTTCCGTCTTGTCTTTGTTGTGCTTCGGCAGCTCTTCTGCGGGCTTCTTCAATTTCCCGCTTAATGATATCTTCAATTGCTTTATTTAATCGTTCTGCTGTTTGTTGCTTTTGATTAATTTCTCTTTGAAGTTCTCTTTCCTGAGTTCTTAATTGATTAACTAAACGGTCGTGTTGGTTTCTCTCGTTAGATAATTGTTGCTTTTGTTGATTTTCCTGCTGAAGTAAATCGCTTTTTTCTGCGCGCACTTCACTGATTTCTTCAACACGTTTATTTAAGGAAAGTCTGGTGTCTTCAATTAAACCTGCTTGTTTTTTCCTGAAATCTGTAATCTCTCTGATGTAACGGGCTCTTGAAATTGACTTATTGAAGTCTTCCGCCGCAAAAATATACATGATTTGATTTAGGGATGAGCGGTTGCGGTATGCAAAAACGATTAATTGCGCATATTCTTCGCGTATACTTTCCAGATCTCTCTCTAAAGAGCTTATTACTTTATTGATTTCTTCAGATTTGTCATCCAGGAGGTTTAAATCCCGGGAGATATTCTGCATTAATTCTTCGCGAATCTGGATTTGACGATTTAATGTTTCCAATTCCTGGAGAGACTCCGTACGCGTTTGACGGGTTTGCTCAAGCATTTGCTGGGTAAGCTTAATTTCTTCCATTAGCTTACCTCTCTGCTTTTCCAGCTCAGATCTGCTTTGTGCATTACTTTCAAAAGATGCCAGAAAAAGCAGGCCCCCTAAAAGTAAAATTATGGCTGATATTTTATTCAACTCTTTCATAATTGTCGCTCACCCGAAATGGGAATGTTAAATCTTCGTCAAAGGTAATACGATTTAGGTTGAAATCTATTTTTAATCCATTTTCCGGGAATTCAAATTTTCTGCCAAAGGCTATGTGATTATTTTGAACAATCTGAAAATCCTTCATTTCGACAGTCATGCCCCTGTTAGATACTAAGTCTATCATGCTGGAATGATGTATTAAAAAGTTACCCGGTTCTACCCAATAATAAGATTCAATATATGGTGATTGGGATTTTAAACGGTGATAACGTTCGTCATGACTTGATTCCCAACGGTCGTCAGAATTATCCATAAAGACATTTCCGGCAAGTAAATCAGCCAATAAGTTTATATCTACTGAAAAGGGAACAAAAGTCTCCAGAAATTTAAAAGGCTTTTGAGTGTATTTACGGTTTAGGCGATCAATTACCTTTACTGTGTCTGAAGTTATCAAAACTCTGGCTGCCTCAACCCCAAGCGGACCGGTTATGCTTGCCCAAATTATGCTATCCCTTTTTGTTCTCAGGTTTAAGGTAAAGTTTTGGCTTTCATTTTTAGTCTCTGTACTAACTCTTGCCCGCAAAGAATAAGAATCATATTGGGGCAATTTTTCTTTTACATTATTTCTTAAACTATCGGCGGATAGCTCAGTAGTTATTTCTGTTTCAGGCAGAGCAACCTCTTTTTTGCTTTTACAGGAAAAAAGGATAATAAATGAGGCTAAGACTAAAATCAGGCTATTCTTCATAGAGCGTTCTGTCCTCTATTTTTTTACCGATAATATCTGACTCCAAACCTAAGTTTTTGGCTTTTTGCCAATATTTTACTGCCAACTCCAGCTCCCCTAATTTATAAAGTATGTCTCCATAATGGTCAAGTATCACTGCACTTTCATCACCTCCGTGCTCCAAAGCTTTTTCTATCCATTTTTTTGCTTCTTTATAATTGCCTTTTTTATACATTATCCAGGCATATGTATCTAAAAAAGCTTCGTTGTTTTCAATGAGTTCGTTAGATCTTCTGGACATTTTTTCAGCTCTTTCTAAATCTTTGTTTCTAATGCTCAGATTGTAACTGTAGTTATTTAAAACAAAAGCATTTTCAGGATTTAACTCGAGAGAACGTTCATAAGCAATATCTGATTTTGAATATTCTTCTAATGTTGAGTAAACGTCTCCGAGCGAACCATACATTTGGGATTGCAACTGCGGATTTCCGTAAGCTATCATTGCACCCTCTTCTAATATAGATGCAGCTGCTTCATATTCATCCAGTTGTATTTTTGCAATACCATTAAAGAAATAAGAAATCGCCTGATTTGGGAAGTATTCAATTGCTTCAGCGGAGTAATACTTTAATGAATCAAAATTTTGTTTATCGGAAAGGATGAATAGTATTTGCTGCCAAACCATAAAGACACTTTTGTCATAGTCAAGGGTTTTTATGTACATTTCCAATGCTTCATCAACCATATCTGCCTGGTAAAGTAGGTCGGCATAAACTGCATAAGCTTTGGCTTCTTCCGGATGCACTTTTTTTGTTATTTCGGCTAATTCAAGCGCTTCATTTTTTTTAATGCTGTCCTGCATACTTTCAATGTAAGTAACTAAGACACCAACTTTTGGATCTATTTCTAAGTCAGGATTTTCAAAACCTTTTTTTAGATATTTTATATAATTTTCACGGTCTTCCAATTGAAGAAAAGCATTTGCCATGGATAAAATAGCATACGGGTTATTTGGTTTGTTTTCTAAAAGTCTTTGATAGACTTTAATAGCCATGTGATACATATCATTAGCTTCATAAAGTTCAGCTAAAAGCCCGTAGTATCTAATGTCATTTGGGAACTGCTTTATTAAGTTTTCCAGTTCTTCTGCTGCTTTTTCAAACTGACCAAGACGAATATAAATTTGACGTTTTTGAAGTGCTATCTCTTCATCAAATCCTGTTCTGCTTTCAATTTCATTGTACACTTCTATTGCTTTTTCATATTCCTTAAGCTGGGTGTACATAAAAGCCAGATCAAAATATACCTCAATAAAGTTTTCATCCAGTTCGATGGCTCTTTCATACAGTTTTGCGGCTGCGGAATATTCTCTTAAAACAGCTTTTAATTCTGCATAAAAAATAACATACCATTTGTTATTCGGAGATATTTTAATGGCTTCTTTTATCTGGTTTTCAGAATCTTCCATCATCTCCATAGCATAGAAAATGCGAGCCAACTCAAAACGAGCGGCATCATTATTGGGGTCTAATCTGACAGCTTGTCTGTAAAGCCTCAATGCCTCTTCATAATCTTCGAGCATTCTTGCCTTTACGGCATCAATAATGGTTCTTTGAGATTGTACCTGACGGGAAATAGAAACTTCGCTTGTTTCAACAATTTCATCTCCATCAAATTCTATAGTTGATTCTCTGGCTCCGGTACAAGCTGTGAAGGCAAAAACGAGTACTACAAATAGCTTATAAATTGATATGGGTAAAAAAGAATTTAATTTCAGCATGTGTTTTTAGTTTGGACGAAACAAGCTAAATCATAACGTTTCGGACTCAGTTTTGTTATTAACCCTTTTTATTTATGAAGACAAAAAAAGGTTTGTAAATGTAAATTTAATCTTTTTTATGATTATAATCTCCAATGCTTAAGTCTTTGGCTGCTGAAATAATAGAAGTGTTATTCCCAATCATAGAATTATCAATTACATTTCCTTCTATTTCGGACTCTGTTTGTATGATAGAATTAGAAATTACTGACTTACGAATAACTGTATTTTCACCTATTGAAACGCCAGGTCCGATAACGGAATTTTCTATTTTAACACCTTTAGCAAGGTAGCAAGGTTCAATTATAGTTGAATTTTTAATGATAGCACCTGCGTCAATCATTGATTTGCCTTTTTTCATATCGTGGTGCAAAACTCTTCCGTTTGTTTGGACGGTTGCATCTTTATTTCCGCAGTCCATCCATTCCGTAACTTCTCCGGGAATTAACTTAATGCCTTTGTTTTTCATATTCTCCAGGGCATTGGTGATTTGATATTCTCCTTTATCTTTAATATCATTATCTATCAAAAAGTTTAACTCATTTTTAAGATTTTCACCGTCTTTGAAAAAATAAATTCCGATGATAGCCAGGTCAGAAACAAAAGTTTCCGGTTTTTCAATAAAATCAGTAATCATGCCGCTTTTATCTAATTTCACAACTCCAAAGCTGGAAGGATTTTCAACCTTGTGTACCCAAATGATACCATCCTGAGAAGTGTCCATTTTAAAATCAGTACGAAAGAGCGTATCTGCAAAAGCAACCACAACCGGTCCGCTTAATATTTTTTTAGCGCAAAGTATAGCATGTGCTGTTCCTAAAGGCTCATCCTGATAAAAAATATGTCCTTTTGCACCCATTTTTTCAGCAATAGCCAGTAATTTGTTTTCTGTTTCAGTTCCAAAATCTCCAATGATGAAACCGATATTTTCTATTTTTTGATCGACTACATCTGTAATGTCTTCCACTAACCTCTGTACAATAGGCTTACCTCCAACCGGGATAAGGGGTTTCGGAATAGTAAGTGTATGAGGTCTCATTCTTTTTCCCATACCTGCCATTGGAATAACTATATTCATAACTACGTATTTTATATACCGGTATGACCAAAGCCTCCGGCATTTCTATTTGTTAAATTTAATTGTTTGCTGAGTTTCCAGCTAATTTTTGTGTAAGCTGCTATTACCATTTGCGCAATTCTTTCTCCCGGTAAAATCTCTTGTGTTTCTCCGGAAAGGTTTATAAGAATCACTTTAATTTCTCCTCTGTAATCAGAGTCTATTGTGCCCGGTGAATTTAAAAGGGTAATACCTTTTTTTAAAGCAAGACCGCTTCTGGGTCTAATTTGAGCTTCATATCCATCAGGAAGTTCAATTTTTAAACCCACCGGAATTAAGGTTCTTTGAAGTGGCAGTAATTCAATTTTTTCGTTGATGCATGCCCGCAAATCCAAACCGGCAGAGCCCGGAGTCTGATACTCAGGCAATTCAAAGCCGGATTCATTGATTACTTTTACTTCTAAATAATTATGTGACAAAGGCTTTTCTTGCAAAGTTACACTGATTATAAACCGTTTAAAGAAAGTCCGATAGAAATTGGGGTAAGGGAAGGTCCGCTGCCTTCTTCAAAAACTCCATTTAAGGAATAATAGGCTATTAAGTTGAAGACACCGTATCCAATCCGAAAGGTTGGACCATATCTAAATTGATTTAAGTTTGCAAGATTTTTTTCTTTAACTCTTTGTACATCGCCGTCTTGCTCAAATTTGATTTTAGTTTTAGAATCTATTCTGATTCCGCCTTTAAAGCCTAAAGCTACTTTAAAACTACTGCCTCTTTGATTGGGGCGAGTTCTGAATCTTAATTCTATAGGAACATCAAGATAAGAGATGTTTAACTTTTTTCTTTTGAAATCATCAAATTCCGGAAGATCAGTAAAAAATGTATTTCCATTAGTATCAATTGATAGCTGAGCATTGTGAAATACATTGGTGCTTTGAAATCCTATACCCGGAGCAAGACTAAATCTGGAGTTGCCAAATACGATGTCATACATAAAGTTTATGCTGATTCCTCTTGAATACCAAAGGGTTGAGAAATCATCAGACATATTTATAAATTCATCATCGCTTTCAAATAACCAATTGTCGTGCGTTAGTTCAACTACCAGTCTATCCTGGCTTTCTGCCTCTACAATTCTTTCTCCTTCATCAAGAATAGTTCCCTGAGCAAAAGTTTGTATTGAAAATATACTACTGATAAGTAAAAGGTAAATTAAATTTTTAAGCTTCATTTTTAGTGATTTTAAATTAGGTGACTATATGGTTAAGTATGCAATTTTTATCTTTCAAAAGGCAAAGTTAAAACAAATCGGACTATAAACAATATTTCAACATACAGACTGATTGAATTATCGTTTCCATTTTAATAGATAAGTACCTTTAACCATAAAAAATGATTGTTTAGTGTACTTATTTAAATATTTTGACAGGATTTGAAAATAAGAGTTTGATTATTCGATAGATTCTTTAAGCAGTTAAGCATTATTTGAAGTTAATTTGTTGTGGACAACATATCCTTCAAAATTCTTCGTTTTACTGCTATATAATTAGCTGGAAGTTCTTGATAAATATTTTAACATATGAAACTCTCAAAAAAAAATATCGTACAAGCAATTAAAATTCTACTTATGTTTTTCAAATTAAGTTTTCTTTCAGCATTCATGTTTTTACTGACGTTTACTATTTTAGATACTTTTGCAGGGGCTCAGGATTTGGAACAACCCAGTTGGGGCACACGCATTGATGAAGTTCGTTCAATGATTCAGCAAGAGCCGGATGTTGAAGAAAGCGATTTGTTGCTTTACGAAGGATATAATTTCGGAGATATGGTCGCTACAGTAGGTTATGTTTTTAACAGACGCCAGCGATTAATCAAGAGATCTTATGTTTTTCATCAGGATTACAGAGACCCCCATCAATACATTTTAGACAAAGTGAACATGAAGAATCAGTTAGACATGATTTACGGTTCTATGGAAATGAAAGCTAACTGGAAAGACCCGCGTTATTCGGGTGATGTAGCTTTGCTTGGTGAAGCTGTATTAAATGGTGCACTTGAAATCGTTACTGTTTGGTATGATAACAACTCCGCTATTGTATTAACACTTCGAGGTGATGATGGAAGAGCCAGAATGGTTTTAGATTACGTTAGGAAATAATTCCCCCTTTTTACATAGTACTTAGTTATAAGCATGGAATCCTGCCAGGGTTAAGGGTCTGTAAAGGCCCGTGCGTTACTTTGGGTGCTCCCGTTTTTTTACGGGGGCATTTCCATGTTTTTAGTAAATAAACTCTTCGTCTCCCAGAAAGTAAGGTTCGGTATTCAAAATATAACAGTCTAAAAAAGCCTTTATTCTTGCCGGAATTTCTCTTAGATATACTCTTGCGGTTTTTACAGGCGGGTCTTTTGCCTTGAAACCAATTGCATTAATGTCCTGACTATTTGCAATAAATAAAGCTCGCTGTAAATGAAAAGACTGACTGACGATTATGAAGTTTTTTTGTCCAAAAACCTTTTTTGCTCTTAAAACGGAGTCAAATGTTCTGAACCCGGCATAATCAAGTACTATACTTGAGTCGGGAACTCCTTTTTGCATGAGCGCTTCTCTCATATCTCTGGGTTCATTATATTCTCTGAAGCGATTATCACCACTCAGCAGTAATTTATTAACCTTTCCGGAGTGATAGAGTTCGGCGGCAGCTTCAATGCGATATTGGAAGAATAAATTGCTTCTGCCGGTGATAGTGTGTTTTGAGGTGCCTAAAACTAATGCGACATGTGTTTCGGGAATACTATTTACAGAAGTATAAATTTTTTTTTCCGTAGAAAACTTAACATAAAAATAGATAGAAAAAACTATAACTATTATTAATGTAGAGAATAGAAGTAAACTTAGTAAAAGTGTTTTTAAAACTTTCATGAATTTCATAGGCAACAAATATAAAGGTCAATATCCACTTATTTATTTTTTTCTCTCCAAAAAAAATATCGATTAAATAAATAAAAAAGCTAAATGGAATGTGGTTATTTCCTTATAATTGTCACTCATTTTAATTTTTTAACTAAAATACAATACAATGAATTTTCCGGATAATTTGAAGTACACAAAAGAGCATGAATGGGTTAAAGTTGAAGGTGACATAGCCACTGTCGGAATTACAGACTTTGCTCAAAGGGAATTGGGAGATATTGTTTATGTTGAAATAGAAACAGAGGGAGAATCGCTTGAGCAGGATGATGTTTTTGGTTCAGTAGAAGCGGTAAAGACAGTATCGGAGTTATTTATGCCGGTAAGTGGTGAGGTGATTGAGATTAATTCTGACATTGAAGACGCTCCGGAATCTGTAAATGAAGATCCCTATGGGAAAGGTTGGTTAATAAAAATAAAAATGTCTGACAAAAATGAAGTGGATTCATTAATGGATGTAAAAGAATATAAAGAACTGGTGGAGGGTTGATAAATTAAAGTATGTATTCCCGGTTTTATATTCTTCCCTTAATTTGGGCTTTAATGTCCGGAGTTTTATTGCTGATGCCGGGAAGTGAATTGCCGGATAATCATACTATATTTCCGGGCTTTGATAAAGTAGTTCATGTTTTTTTGTTTGCAATTATGACATTCCTGTTGGCGCAGGCATTTAAAAAACAATACGAGATAAAATATATCCGTTATAATAATGTTATACTTTCTTTTGTAATTTGTTTTGTTTACGGCTTTGTTTTAGAAGTTTTGCAGTTTTTACTTTTTTGGGGCAGATATTTTGAATGGGAAGATTTATTAGCTAACTTTACGGGCTGTATAACAGGAGTTTTGATTTATAAAATCGTTTTTTTTAGGGTATAATTTTAAAATATGTTAGTAATCTTAGGTTTAATTGGAGGATTAGCATTGATAATAGCAGCAATTGTTATGTCAGTCAAGCTATTTTTTATATTTAAAAAACCGGAAGAAATTATCGCAAAAAATAAAGAATCAGGGGCATCGGCCTCTACCTTTGTTAAGAAATATCCGGAAGCAAATCCTCAAATCTACCGGACTACTTTCACTTTAATTGGATTTATATTTAGTATTGGTTTAGCTATTGCAGCTTTTTCATGGACTGTTTACGATAGAACGGCTTCGCTTGACGGTGATATTTTTATACCGGATGAGTTTGAAATAGAGCCCCCGCAAACAAGACAAGAACCACCGCCTCCGCCACCACCACCGCCACCGGAGATTGAAATTATCGAAGATGATGTAGAGGTAGAAGATGAACCGGATATTTTTGATGTGGAAGTTGAGCCCGAAGAGGTTATAGAGATACCGGAATATGTTGAAGAAGCACCTGAAGAAGACGAAATCTTCACCATAGTAGAAGATATGCCTGAATTTCCGGGAGGAGAAGCTGCTTTGATGAGATATTTAGCAAGCATACCTTATCCGCCAATTGCGAGAGAAAATGATATTGAAGGCTCCGTTTTTATTCGTTTTATTATTGATAGGGATGGAAGAGTTATAGATGCTGAAGTTGTTAGAGGTGCTGATAGATTGTTAAATGAAGCAGCTTTAAGACATATTAGAAATATGCCAAACTGGAGTCCCGGCAGACAAAGAGGACAACCCGTTAGAGTTCAGTATACTGTCCCTATAAGATTTAGATTGGACTAATCTTTTTTACAAGTTCTAACTTAAGCCCGGATAAATTATCCGGGCTTTTTTTTTGCATTAAACAATACTGCATAAAATATATACGTTTTGTAAAAGAATTCGTATTAAAAAGGTAATGATTTTGGTATGATTAACTAATTGTAAATATATTAAATTTAAATTATGTTAGTATTGTTGGGTATAATTGCGGGATTAGTATTAATAATAGCAACAATTGTTATGTCAATTAAGCTATTTTTTATGTTTAAAAAGAAGGAAGAAATTATTGTAAAAAATAAGGAGGCAGGTAACACCTCTAATTTGTTTCTAAAAAAATATCCGGAAGCGAATCCTCAAATTTACCGAACTACCTTTACGTTAATTGGCTTTATTTTTGGCATAGGTCTTTCTATAGCTGCTTTTTCCTGGACGGTATATGATAGAACAGCCTCTCTTGGAGGAGAAATTTTTATACCGGATGAGTTTGAGATAGAGCCTCCGCAAACCAGACAAGAGCCACCTCCACCACCGCCTCCGCCGCCACCTCCCGAAATTGAAATTATTGATGATGAAGTTGAAGTAGACAGCGAGCCTGATATTTTTGATGTGGAGGTCGAACCGGATGAAATTGTAGAGATACAGGAAATTTTTGAAGAATTACCGGATGAAGATGATATGCCTTTACCAATTGTGGAGGATATGCCGGTATTTCCGGGAGGTGAGGCCGCTTTACTGAGATATTTAGGAGGTATACCATATCCGGAAATTGCGAAACAAAATGATATTGAAGGTTCTGTATTTATTCGTTTTGTTATTGAAAGAGACGGAAGAGTTACGGAAGCTGAAGTAGTTAGAGGTGCTGATAGAGTGTTGAATGAAGCAGCCCTCAGACACGTAAGAAATATGCCAAACTGGAAGCCGGGAAAACAAAGAGGGCAGCCGGTTAGAGTTCAATTTACTGTGCCAATCAGGTTTACTTTAGATTAGAATATGCATGGTTTAAAATCCGCACTTTACTGGATAAGCAGTTAATAACTGCATTAAACTAAAGTTAGTTGCCACAAAATAGCCATACAAATTTAATTAAGTGATTTAGTTCACCTTAAAGTTGAATAACCCATACAGATTTTTTAAATTTACTCATTTTAGTTGTTGGATGCAGTGTGTCATTAGCAATAATTTCTATTTTTTGCATGAACTAATACTAATGAATGTAAATGCTGAAAGTTAGGCTTAAATGATGTCTTGGAAAGGTGAACATTTTTGTTAAAATATAATTCCAACAAGTTTGCAAGTTAATGATACCTAAAGTACAATGTTTAAATATGATTTATCTTAAAATTTACTTAATATGAGAAACTTGATTTTAACCGGCAGGTATAAACCTGAATGGATTGGCCACCGGATTCTTGTCTCAATATGCTTCATTTTTTTAAACAGTAGTCTTTTTGCTCAGCAAGATGGTATCTCCATAAATCAGGATGGTAGTCCGCCTCATGAGTCGGCAATACTGGATGTGCAATCTACAAACAAAGGTTTTTTGCCTCCCCGGATGACTACGGCAGAAAGGGATATGATTACTAATACTGCAGAGGGCTTGCTCATTTACAATACTGACACAGAATGCATTGAGAATTATTCGGGAGGTCAATGGGTTTGTCTTTTAGCCGGAAGTGCTTCAGGGCGAGTAATTGGTGAATTGTATGGTGGGGGAGTTATTTTTTCCGTACACAAAGATGCAAATGGTGATGAGCGGGGTTTGATAGTGAGCCTTGTGGATAACAGTGCCGGTGCTGCATGGAGCAGTTCTTCTAATCAGATTAACACAAGTGCCTGGGATGGCGCATCAAATACAGCGGCTATTATCAGCCAACATTCTTCAAGTGCCGCTCAAATTTGTGCTGATTATACCGGTGGCGGCTATACAGATTGGTTTTTACCGGCTATTTCTCAGTTGGGTAAGATTTGGAATGAATTATATGTGATCAGTCATACACTAGAGTCAACAAGTGGTGCTGAATTGATGACAGAAGTCTCATATTGGTCGTCTTCTTCAGATCAGCAGAATAATGCACAAATTCAGCGCTTTAATCACGGTAACGTTTTTGGATCAAACAAGAGTAATTTACTAAGGGTTCGTTGCATCAGGGCTTTTTAAGCCAATGTTTTAAAATTTATAGTAAACACCAAACATGGGGAATATGGAGATTATTCCAAATCCAGGGAGAATGCATTTAGCGTCCAATTTGTCACGCGCTAAACACAAATCGGTTAGTACTAGCTTATATGTTACCTAAAAACAATTGAATTGCGTCTCTAAATGAATATTAATGTGTCTAGTTAGTCGACATCGCATTAAAGTAATTAAAATGATTATTTCCCCACTCTCCTCACCCCCCCCCAAACTTAAAACAACTACATTACCTAAAAAAAAGACCTGCATAAATCATCTTTACACAGGTCTTTCAGTTTATAAAGCGCAGTTAAACTTTTAATGAGCCATACTTGGTAGCTGCATTTTTTTGTAAACGCCCTTTTTTAGTTTTTCTGCTACCGCATCAAATGCATTTAATGAGGTTTCAATGTCTTCCAGTGTATGTGTAGCAGTAGGTATTAATCTCAATAACAAAACCCCTTTTGGTACTACCGGATAAATAACTGCAGAGCAGAAAATGTCATAATTTTCTCTCAAATCAATTATTAGGTTTCCGGCTTCTGAGGTGTCTTCACTGTTCAGATAAACCGGAGTTACACATGAACTGGTATTGCCGATATTAAATCCTCTATCTTTTAAACCATTTTGTAAATTATTGACATTCGTCCATAGTTTTTCACGGAGTTCAGGTTTTGATTTTAATAAATCAAGCCTTTTTTGATTTCCTAAAACTAAAGGCATTGGTAATGATTTTGCAAAAATTTGAGAACGGCTGTTGAATCGTAAATGATTTATAACCTCTTTATTTGCTGCAAAAAATCCACCGATGCTGGCCATTGATTTTGCAAAAGTAGAAAAATAGATATCTATTGATTCGGTTGCTCCTTGTTCTTCCGCAGCTCCTGCGCCGGTTTTCCCAAGTGTTCCGAATCCATGCGCATCATCTACCATGAATCTGAAGTTATACTTAGATTTTAAAGAGGCAATTTCTTTTAATTTACCCTGATCACCGGCCATGCCAAAAACTCCTTCAGAAATAACTAAAATACCGCCACGGGTAGTTTCAACAACTTTCTTTGCTCTGATGAGCTGCTTTTCTAAATTATCTATATCGTTATGAGCAAATACAAATCTTTTACCCTGATGCAAACGAACGCCGTCAATTATACAAGCGTGTGATTCGGCGTCATAAACAATTACATCGTGTCGGCCAACCAGACAGTCAATGGCAGAAACCATTCCCTGGTATCCGAAGTTTTGTAAATATCCGGATTCTTTTCCAACAAAAGTAGCCAGATCTTGCTCCAGTTTTTCGTGCTCATCAGAGTTTCCGGACATCATTCTGGAACCCATTGGTAATCCTAAACCATATTTTTCTGCTGCTTCAGCATCGGCTTTT
The DNA here is from genome assembly GCA_007695095.1 of Chitinophagaceae bacterium. Classification (NCBI taxonomy): domain Bacteria; kingdom Pseudomonadati; phylum Bacteroidota; class Chitinophagia; order Chitinophagales; family Chitinophagaceae; species Chitinophagaceae bacterium. The sequence goes on from REEL01000116.1 coordinate 17,178, forward strand.
CTAACTTCAGGGTGATTGGCTAAGCCTAAATAATTATTTAAACTCCAGATAATTTTTTCTTTTCCCCTGAAAGACATTCTGTTTGAAATTTCACCTTTTAGTTTAGGAAACATAAAGTAACCGTCTCCTATGCTTGCAAACTTGCCTAATGGGCTGTTGTTTGCCTTTGTTTTATCAAATAAATCCATATTTTAGCTTTTATTTTTTTGCAAAATTAAGAAATTTTATCTGACTTGCACTTTTAGTGAAGTTTTTCACAGACTTCCATCTTATTTTTATTTGATAAACACTAACGATATTTTTTGTACGTTACAGACAATAGTTTAATTTTGCCATTTTTAAAGACAACAATTTTAATGTTCAAAAGAATTAAAAAGCCTTTAGCACCGGTCTTATTTTTATTAGCAATTATCGTTTTTACTGCCTGCGATCCTTATCAGAGGATATTGAGAAGCAATGATCTTGAGCTGAAGCAAAGAAAAGCGATGGAATATTATAATGATGGAGCTTACCATCGTGCCATTCCTTTATTTGAAGAATTGATTCAAATTTTCAGAGGTACCAGAAGTGTAGAGGAGTTATACTATTACTATACAGACAGTCATTTTCAGGAGGGTAATTATCTGATTGCTGCTTTTCACTTTAATGCGTTTCATCAGCAGCATCCAAATTCAAAGTTTGCTGAAAAAGCGCTTTATATGCACGCCTATTCTTATTACCGAATGTCTCCGGTTTATTCTTTAGACCAAACCTATACTCAAAAAGCATTGGATGGTTACAGAAGATTTGTAAACAGATATCCGCAGAGCGGGAAGATTGAAAAGGTAAATGGAGAAATGGATCAGATGAGAAGAAAGTTGGAAATGAAAGCTTTCAGAAGTGCTGAATTGTATTTCAGAACAAGAAATTACCGGGCTGCAGCCAGTTCATTTGAAGCCTTTTTAAACAGATTTCCCGAAACCAGAGATACAGAGAAAGTTTACCTTTATATCATAAGGTCTTATTATAATTTTGCAGAAAATAGTGTGCAGAGCAGAAGAAAAGAAAGATATGAGTTAGTAATAGAAAATTATCTTAACTTTGTAGAGAATTTTCAAAATCCTTTAATTCTAAAAGAAGCTGAGGATTTTTATGTTAGCGCATTAGAAAAAATTGAAGCTTTAAATTAATTATATAACATGAGTGTAGCAAAGAAATTACAGAACAAAGGCATTAACCCTTTCATTGAGACCAGAAATTTAAATCGCTTTGTAGAAGATGATAAGAATATCTATGAAATGTTAAATGTTATTTCAAAAAGAAGCAACCAGATTGGTCAGGCTTTAAAAGAAGAGTTACACCGTAAATTGAAAGATTTTACCCCAACATCTGACAGTTTAGATGAGATTTCTGAAGATCTTGATACGATTGAAATTTCAAGATACTATGAGAAAATTCCACACGCCACTCTTATTTCTGTTCATGAGTTTCTGAATAATGAAATTTATTATAGAAATCCTAATACAGAAAAAGAAGAGGAATTATAAATCACCATGTCCTCTTCAAAAAAAATACTTCTTTGTGTAACAGGCAGTATAGCCGCATATAAAAGTGTTTTTTTACTTCGACTTTTGCTCAAAAACGATTACGATGTCAAAGTTGTAATGACTCAGTCTGCAACAGAATTTGTAAAGCCTTTGAGCTTTTCTGCCTTTCTTGAAGATCCGGTTTATACCGGCCTTACAGATGAAGCCGGAGATTGGACGGAACATGTTAAGTTAGCTCTTTGGGCAGATTTAATATTGATAGCCCCCATTACTGCACAAACTATTTCAAAATTAGCAAATGGCGCCTGTGACAATTTGCTTTCTGCCATATATTTATCTGCCAAATGCCCGGTAGCTATTGCGCCGGCTATGGACAGAGATATGTGGAAACATGCGGCTGTAAAAAGAAATTTAGATTTACTAAAAAAAGATGGAGTGCTTGAAATTCCGGTAGGCTCAGGTGCATTGGCAAGCGGATTGGAAGGAGAAGGCAGAATGGCAGAACCGGAACTTATTCATGAGTGGCTGGAAAACTATTTTCAGAAAAAAACTGAATTAAAAAATAAAAAAGTATTAATTACTGCCGGACCCACTCGTGAACCATTGGATCCTGTTCGCTTTATCAGCAATCATTCAAGTGGAAAAATGGGATACGCCCTCGCTGAAGCAATGGCTAACAATGGGGCGGAAGTTTTTTTAGTAAGTGGACCCGTAAGTATTCAAACAAATTACCCGAATATTAAAGTGATTTCCATCGAAACTGCACAAGAAATGTTTGATGCGTGTCATAAACTATTTTCGGATACAGATATTGCAATAATGTCAGCAGCAGTTTCAGATTATAAACCGGAAAATAAAGAAGAAAGCAAAATCAAAAAGAAGTCAGAAAGGCTGAGTGTTACTTTTGAAAAAAATCCGGATATACTGGCATCATTAGGCAAACAAAAGAAAAAGCACCAAATGCTTGTGGGCTTTGCATTAGAGACAGATAATGAAATTGAAAATGCCCGCCAAAAACTGAAATCAAAAAATTGTGATTTTATTATCCTAAATTCGTTAAAAGATGAAGGAGCCGGTTTTCAACATGATACCAATAAGGTTACTTTGATTGATAAAAACAATAATGTAAATAAGTTTGAGTTAAAAAGTAAGGTTGAGTTATCAAAAGACTTAACAGAATATTTGATTCAAGAATATAAATCAAGTTTTAAAACAGATGATTCTAAGTAAGTTTCCTTTTTTCAGGTTTTTTAAACGAGCATTTTTAATAATGCTTTTCTTACCATTTTTTTCATTAGAAAAAGCTGAGGCACAGGAGTTGAATATGTCTGTTCAGGTGATAGCCAGGCAGCTTCAGTCTACGGATCCGCAGGTTTTCCAAACATTAGAAACCTCTATCAGAGAATTCATGAACACCCGCCGGTGGACAGGCGATAATTTTTCTGTGCAAGAAAGAATAGAATGTGGAATGGTCATAAATATTACGGAGGAACTTTCCGGCAATTCTTTTAAGGCACAGGTGACTATACAATCATCGAGGCCTGTACATAATGCTTCATATAATACTGTACTTTTAAACCATAATGACAGGGATTGGGTATTTGAATATATTGAACATCAGCCTATTGAGTTTAATCCCAATTCGTTCACAAACAATCTGAGTGCCTTGTTGGGCTTTTATGCTTACCTTATCATCGGCATGGATTATGATTCTTTTTCTCCGCGTGGAGGTGATCCGTATTTTGATGTTGCACAAAATATTATTGGCAGCATTCCTCCGAATTTAGATGCTCCCGGTTGGAAACCTTTTGAAAGTAACCGAAACAGATATTGGATAATAGAAAATTTACAAAATTCAAGGTATGTAAAAATTCGGGAATCTTTTTATCAGTATCACTTAGAAGGTCTGGATTTGATGTATGAGAACACGAGTAAGGGCAGAGAGAATATTCTTCAATCTTTGAGAAATATGGAGCAATCTGTCGTGGAGAACCCAAATACAATGATTTCAACGATGTTTTTTAATGCAAAAAGTGATGAGTTAGTTAATATTTTCTCCGGAGCCCCGCAACCCGAGAAAGCTCAGGCAATTCAACTTTTGTATAGAATGGATTCAGGAAACACTTCTAAATATTCCAGAATATTACGTTAAGCCGTTAGCCCATAATTTATTAACTTTGGTTTTTATATTTCAAATATTTGGGCATGTTAAAACGACTGTTAATTGAAAATTATGCCATCATTGATAAGCTTGAAATTGAATTAGGTTCAGGCTTACACATAATAACGGGGGAGACCGGTGCCGGAAAGTCAATACTTTTAGGAGCGCTTTCAATGGTCTTAGGTCAACGTGCTGACACATCTGTGCTGAGAGATGTAAATACAAAAACAATTATAGAAGCTACATTTGACATAAGTCACTATGATTTAAATGATTTTTTTATAAAAAACGACCTGGATTTTGAAACGCATTCTATTTTTCGCCGGGAAATAGCTCCTTCCGGGAAATCAAGAGCTTTTATAAATGATACACCGGTTAATTTAAATATTTTAAAAGAGATTAGCAGTAGATTGATAAATGTTCACTCTCAGCATGACACTCTGGAGCTTGCCACTCCTGCATTTCAGTTAAATATGCTGGATCAGATTGCTGAAAATGATACTTTACAAGCAGAACATTCTAAAAATTATTATTTATATAAATCAACTGAAAAAAAGATAATCGCTTTAAAAAAAGAGCTTGAGCAAAATCTGGCGGACAAGGATTTTATCACTTTTCAATTAAATGAGCTTAATCAGCTGACAGAAGAAGATCAAAGCCTGGAAGAGTTGGAGCAGGAACTCAATACTCAGCAACATGCAGAAGAAATAAAGGTGAAACTAAACCATGCTTCAGACATGTTACAAAACTCTGAATATGCTATTCAGACTCATTTAGATAGTCTTTTAACAGAATTATCTTCTATCAAAAAAATCTTACCTTCCATAGCAGAGCTTTATAGTAGATTAGAAAGTATATCGATAGATTTAAAGGATATTTCAAATGAAATCGAACACTTAGAAGCAGATATTATCTATGACCCTAACAGCCTCGATATAATTCAGGAAAAGGTTAATTTTATTAATAAATTACTGCACAAGCATCAGGCAGAAAATTTAGAAAAACTCTACGAGATTCGAGAGACTTACACCAGTAAGCTGTCATTGTTAGAAAACTCTGATTTTGAATTGGACAGCCTTCAGTCAACAGCAGATGCACAAAAAAAAGAATTACAAAAAAGTGCAGCTTTACTTAGTGAAAGCAGGCAGGCTGCCATTGAACCAATTGAAACGGAAGTAAATAAGATGATACGCGATTTGGGAATGCCTCATTCTATGTTTCAAATTCGTATTGATAAAAAGCAGGGAGATTTACCGGGCGAAAAAGGGATAGATGAAGTTGCATTTTTATTTTCTGCTAATAAAGGCAGTCGTCCTGATGAAATAAAAAAAGTGGCTTCCGGAGGAGAATTGTCCCGGCTTATGTTGAGCATAAAAAGTTTGCTGGCTGAAAAAACAGCACTACCCACTTTAATTTTTGATGAAATTGATACCGGTGTCTCCGGGGAAGTAGCGCTGAAGGTGGGAAAGCTTCTTGAAAAAGCAGCTAAAGGGATTCAAATCATCAGTATTACACATTTGCCTCAAATAGCTGCCAGAGGGGACATGCATTTTTATGTGTACAAAGATGAATCAGCGGATAAAGTAAATACAAGGATGAAGCTGCTTTCGCCGGCAGAAAGAGAGCAGATACTAGCTAAGATGCTTTCAGGAGAAGCGTATACGGATGCGGCACTTGAGAATGCCCGTCAACTTTTAAAATCTTCTGTATAATTGGCGACAAACTCAAATGTTTCAAAACGGGTTTTCCCCTTTTTCTTATTATATTTGCAAAAATCTTTTTTATGAATTTTGAATTATTAAAAGGCAAGAAGGGAATCATATTCGGAGCTCTCGACGAAAGTTCTATAGCATGGAAAGTTGCAGAAAAAGCTCATGAAAATGGTGCTGAGTTTATATTGACCAATGCACCTGTGGCATTGAGGATGGGAAAAATTAATGAGCTTGCTGAAAAGTGTAATACAGAGGTTATAGGTGCGGATGCTACTTCAGTTGAAGACCTGGAAAATCTTTTCCGTAAAGCAATGGAGAAATACAACGGAAAAATTGACTTTGTTTTACATTCCATAGGCATGTCGCCCAATGTTAGAAAGGGAAAGTCTTATACAGATACAAACTATGATTTTTTCTTGAAAACTATTGATATCTCTGCTTTAAGCTTTCATAAGGTTTTGCAAACGGCCTATAAATTAGATGCTTTAAACCCCTGGTCAAGTGTTTTAGGTTTGACTTATATAGCTGCTCAAAAATGCTTTCCGGGATATAATGATATGGCTGAGGCTAAAGCAATGCTTGAGTCAATAGCGAGAAGTTTCGGATACCATTACGGGAATAAAAATAAAATAAGGGTAAATACGATTTCACAATCTCCTACTGTCACTACAGCAGGCTCCGGTGTTGAAGGCTTTGATAAGTTTTTCACCTATGCCGACAAAATATCTCCCCTGGGTAATGCGACTGCTGAAGATTGCGCGAATTTCTGTGTAGTCATGCTGTCTGATTTAACAAAGATGGTGACCATGCAAAATATTTTCCACGATGGTGGATTTTCAAATACGGGAGTGAGCGAAAAAATTATGGATTTAATCCCTGACAATAGTTAGGTAAATACTGAACCAAAGCTGTTAATCGGCTGTTTTCAAATAAAGTTTATACAATGAAAAAGTTTCTTTTTAAGATAAGTGTTTTAACTGTTTTTGTACTACTTGTTTCAAGTAGTTTAGTCAGTGCACAGTGTCCAATGTGCAGAACAGCAGTTGAAAGTGCAATGGAAGGTGGTTCAAGCATTGGTAATGGTCTTAATTTCGGTATACTTTATTTGCTGGCAATGCCATATTTGTTTTTTACAATAATTGCTTTCTTTTGGTACAGGAATTTCAAAAAGAAGAAGCAAATGGAATCTATATTTGAGTAAATATCTTTTTTTGGCTTTCACTCCTTTTGTGAAGCTGTCTACTGAATGAACGAAAATGACCCCTTTCATAGAAACTAAAGTTGCTTTTCACACACTTGGTTGCAAGTTAAATTTTGCCGAAACATCTGCTATCAGTAAAAAATTTAAAAAAGACGGATATGCTGTTGTGGATTTTGATGATGAAGCAGATATTTACGTAATTAATACTTGTTCAGTAACCGATCATGCCGATAATAAGTGTCGCTATTTTATTAATAAATCAAAGAGAAAGAACCCCGAATCTAAAGTTGTAATAATTGGTTGTTACGCTCAGTTAAAACCAGATGAAATAGTTGAAATTCCGGGAGTTGATATGGTTTTAGGTGCAAAAGAAAAATTCAATATACTCGATCACGTTGAAAAATTATACTCTGCCGACAAACCATTAAATATAAGTTCAGAAATTAATGAAGTTGATTTCTTCTCTCCTTCCTGGTCAGTGGATGACAGAACCCGTACCTTTTTGAAGATACAGGATGGCTGTGACTACAGTTGTACTTTTTGCACCATACCTTTAGCAAGAGGCAAAAGCAGAAGTAGTGATATCCCCGGTGTTTTGAGCGAAGTGGATAAAATTGCCAAAAACGGAGTTAAAGAAATAGTTTTGACAGGAGTTAATACCGGTGACTTTGGCAGATTGCCCGGTGAGAAAAAGTCAGACATTGGTTTTTTAGACTTAGTTAAGGAATTAAATGAAGTGCAAGAGATTGAGCGTTTCAGAATTTCCTCTATAGAACCGAACTTACTTCATGATGAGATAATTAAATTTGTAGCATCCTCAAAAAAGTTTGTACCTCATTTTCACATACCATTGCAATCCGGCAGCAATAAAATTTTAAAATTAATGCGCCGTCGTTACCTCAGAGAATTATATCAGAAAAGAGTTGAAACCATACATTCATCTATGAATGATTGTGCAATCGGGGTGGATGTAATTACCGGTTTTCCCGGAGAAACAGAGGCAGACTTTTTGGAAACCTATAATTTTTTGCTTGATTTGGACATAGCATACCTGCATGTATTTACCTATTCTGAAAGGCCCAACACTCCGGCAATTGAAATGGATAATGTTGTGCCTTTTAAAATCAGAAAGAAACGAACTAAAATGTTAAGGTCATTATCAGAGAAAAAGCGTAATGCATTTTACAATCGTTTTTTAAACACTTCCAGAAAAGTGCTTTGGGAAGGGCAGTCTACAGAAGATGGAAAGATGCTGGGATATACAGATAATTACATTAGAGTGGAACAAGACTTTGAAGAATTTAAGGTAAATACTATTGAAGAGGTATATCTTAGCGGAATATCCCCAAATGGTTATGTGCAAACAGAAATGTCTCAATTGCAAACTTCCCGGGTTTAAGTATACTTGCTTATGATTTTTTTGCACAGGTCATATGCAACTCTTACGGATTTCATTTATGACCTGACAGGTTTATATATTCCCCTTCCTATCTATTCTTTTGGTTTTTTTGTAGCATTAGCCATATTTACTTGTTTTGCTTTTGCTTATTTTGAATTAAAGAGAAAAGCAAAAAATGGTGAGTTTAAATATATAGAGCGGAAGAAAAAAGATAAAACGCTGTATTATTTACCTCATCAATTGGCGGCGAACATGTCAATGAGGTCTGTTGTTTGGGGATTTGTCGGGGCAAAGTTGTTTTATTTATTAGAGTCGCCTCAAGAGATTAAATACATTTTTCAGGACCCGCTGCTATTTTTAACCAGCGGATTAACTGTTTATGGGGGAATTATTTTCGGCTTTTTTTCTGTGTTGTTTGATGCAAAAAGATATAAGATTTCATTTTGGAAATTGGCCGATGCCACTGCGCCGGGTCTAATGTTTTCTTACGGAGTTGGTCGCCTGGGATGTCATGTTTCGGGAGATGGTGATTGGGGGCGGGTTAATTCGCATGAAAAACCTGAGTTTTTTTCATTCTTACCGGATTGGTTATGGGCTCATGATTATCCGCATAACATCATTGATGCAGGAAAGCCAATTGAAGGTTGTGTTGAAAAGCATTGTTACGTTTTAGCTGAGGCTGTTTACCCTACACCTGTTTATGAGTTTTTTATTTGCCTGCTTTTATTTTCGCTTATTTGGTGGTTGAGAAAAAAAATATTTATACCGGGAATTTTATTTGGTGTTTACCTTGTGCTTAATGGAATTGAACGATTTTTTATCGAATTTATCAGGGTGAATCAATTGTATGAAATTTTATGGTTTCACTTATCACAGGCTCAAATAATTTCAGTATTATTAGTCTTAAGTGGTTTTGTTTTAATTTTTTATATGGTTTATAAAAAAAAATAAACTCCACCCGAAGACGTAAAATTACAATCCCGGATGGAGTTTAAGCGGGTAAATTATTGAATAATTAACCTTTCAGCGGTTTCTATCTCTTCATTTTTTATTGAAACAATATAAATCCCGCTTTTTAAAGTGCCGTTAGGAACAAGTAAAATTCTTTTATCGGCAGCATTTATTCTCACTCTGCTTTGTAAACGACCTTGCAAATCAAAAATGTTAGCTACCAGGTTTTGATTCGTTTTTATTTCATTTGAAATAATGTTTAAGTATACATCCTGATTGTTACTTGGGTTTGGAAACAAGTTTATTTGAAAGTTTATTTCCTTTTCAAGGTTAACAGCTACTATAGGGAAGGTTTCACTGGTCCCGTCAAAATCCGTTTGTGTTAATCTATAGTAATTAGTGCCTGAAGATGGATTAAAATCCTCTGTATGATAGCTAACTGTTCTGGTTGAATTGCCCATTCCCTGGACAGTTTCAAATATTTCAAAGTTTATTCCATCAGAACTTTTTTCAACAGTAAAATAATCATTGTTTATTTCTACTGAGGTCTGCCATTTTATGTCTACACTTGTTCCATTATAAGAAGCATTAAAAGACAGCAACTTGACAGGAAGAGTGGATGAGGAGCTTTCATACCCCATCGCAAACTTTGATGATTCTTCATCTTCAACATAGAAATATTCAGAGTCACCGGAAGTTTTGAATAATCGGGCATTTCCAAGTAAATCTCCCGGGCCGGGAGAAAATGAAGGTAAATCCGGATTGGTTGGATTGACTTGAAGTGCACTTGCACTTACTTTTAACCAATTAAATTCTCCATTAATGTCTGAACAAATTAAGCTAGTTTTAAACGCTGCTGTATCAATGTTAAGGTTAGCTCTATTGTATTTATAGAAAAAGTCATACTTATTTTTCAGATTAGGGTTTTCATTGTAAATAAATACACCATAGGAATAGTAATCTAAGCTTCCATCAATCCCGGAAGGTAATTGCACACCGCTTAAATCTAACTGACTTCTATAAATATGAACGGTACTAGGGGTGTTTAAAAAATTTAATACCCCGGCATAGTATGTTTCATCAGTACCTAAAACTAAGGCTGAATCACTATCATATTGAAAAGAGGAAGCTATTCCTATTGGAGCTGTTGATGCAATTATATTTTCAAGATTACTGAAGCTGGTTATTAATCCATTATCTGTTAAATCTTGAAAAGTGTTTCCATCATTCTTATCAAAGTTTAGATAAGTAACTAGGTTTGAATCATTATCTTTTAAGATTCTGCACATAAATGTTCTTAGCTCTTCTTCTGACCTTGATGTTTTCCAATATCTTACTTCATCAATATAGCCTGAAAATGTCCTGTTCGGGTAATTGAAATTTTTTCCTATGCTAAAATCTTCATCTGAAATCACAATTTGGCCATTGTAAGTTTCTTGTGCTGATAAAATTCCATTTTGATATAGTTTCACAATAGATTGATTGATAGCTGCATCGTATTCATAAGTTAAAGCTACATGATTCCAGGTATTTTGGACAATATTTTTATCAGAAGTTAATAAACATAAGTCATCAGGGCACCCATTGCCTGGAATATAAACTGCCGCTCCTAATTCTCTGGATGACCCACCTGCAAGTACTTCCCAGCCACCATTACTGTTTAACTTACTGATTAGAGGGTTTCTTATCAACTGATTACTGGAATGTGTTAGCATAAACCAGGTTTCGATTGTAAATGCCTCATCTAAGTCAAGAATTGGAGAGTGGTCAATTTTTACCCCGTGTTGATTTTTTGTTAAATGAATCATATTTCCTGAATCATTAGATGTATTAAAGCTAATTTCCGGTTCTTCAGGAGTTATAAATGAAATACAGTTAACCGTGACATTATTAATACCCGGACCATGTACTTTAATTTCTATTTCATCAAAATTAAAATCCTCCAGATTTACTGTATTACAGTTGCTTTCTGAACTCCAGGAATTGCTGGTAGTAGTTGTCCCACTTCCTCCATTATTTGGTAAATCAAAAAATAATGAATATTCACTATTTTTAAGATACCCTTGCAAAGTCCAAAGTGATGAAGGTGCATCTGAGCCAACAAATGCTATTTCATACTCTAAATCAACGGTAAAATTATATCCCCAATCACAGCTTGATGTAGCAGGATTAATACTTATGGGAGTAATTGAGATATCTACAATATAATTATTGTCTGATTCTACCTGACAAGTTCCTATAGTTTCAATTTGAGGATTTTCAGTTGGTGGTTCGCTACTATAACCTCCGGGTACGCCTTCGCACACTATAGTTTGTGAAGGAATACCTTGTCCTGAAATAGTTATTTCAATGGTATGAAAATTTAGTGTTTCCAAATCTATGGTTTGGCAATCAGAGTCAGATCTCCAAGCGGTTGATGTAGTTGTTGTTCCGGTACCTCCATTATTATTTAAAGGAAAAAACAGATTATAATCATCGCTTTTTAGGTTCCCCTGTAGAGTCCACATACTTGAAGGAATATTATTTCCAACAAATGAAATATCATATTCTAAATCAATAGAAAAGTTATATCCCCATGGACAGTTACCCGGGTTTTTGTTTATTTGAACCGGATTAATTGAAATAAGTACTTCATAACCTTCAGAAGAGCTTACAGAACAAGTCCCAATTTGTTCATTTCCGGAAGCAAATGTTTCTTCTGTAGAACCGAACTGGCTGACTAAAATTGCAGTAGCAGAAATTAATAAGACTCCAAATAATCCGAGAATCATGTATTTTGTTCTGCTTTGAGATAGTTTGGTCGTTTGTCTTAATAGTTTTCGTCTTTTCATTGTTTTAGAATTTTTGTTTGAGTCGAAAAAATTGTTTTCAAGGATTTTGTTTATAAAACGTTTCATTTCTTTGGATTTTGAAAAAAGTTAACTTTGATATATGGAGTTCATACGGGTAAGTGATATTTTAGAATGAAGAAGTAAAATGAAATTTCCGACAAAAAAAAGCTTAAATAGCCGCATTATAAGTATAGAATAAAAAAACAATTTAAATCAAAACAATAATAGTTTTGCCCGAAAAAATGTTATTTTTGCATAAAAAATAAAAGCTTATGTCTGAGAGAAATGGATCTGTTACAGCGTTCATGAAACATCATTACCGTCATTTTAATGCTGCTGCATTGATGGACGCAGCTAAAGGATATGATAAGCATTTAACAGAAGGGGGGAAGATGATGATTACTTTAGCCGGTGCTATGAGTACTGCTGAGATAGGCTTGTCACTGGCTGAGATGATTCGACAGGATAAAGTTCAAATTATATCGTGTACCGGAGCAAATTTAGAAGAAGATCTGATGAATTTAGTTGCCCATACGCATTATAAAAGAGTGCCTCACTACAGAGATTTAAGTCCTCAGGACGAATGGAATTTACTTGAGGATGGGTTTAACAGAGTAACGGACACTTGTATTCCGGAAGAGGAGGCATTCAGACGGCTTCAAAAGCACATCTATAAGATTTGGAAAGAAGCTGAAGAAAAAGGCGAAAAGTATTTCCCTCATGAGTATATGTATAAAATGTTATTATCGGGAGTTTTAGAGCAGTATTATGAAATTGATCCTAAAAACTCATGGATGCTGGCTGCTGCTGAGAAAAACATACCTATAATAGTTCCCGGCTGGGAAGATTCAACTATGGGCAACATCTTTGCATCCTATTGTATTAAAGGGGAGCTGCAATCTACGACCGTAAAGAGCGGAATAGATTATATGGTATGGTTATCAGAATGGTATAGAAATAACAGTTCCGGTAAGGGTGTTGGCTTTTTCCAGATAGGAGGAGGAATTGCCGGCGATTTTCCTATTTGTGTAGTGCCTATGATGTACCAGGATTTAGAATGGCATGATGTTCCTTTTTGGTCTTATTTCTGCCAAATATCTGATTCTACTACCAGTTACGGGTCTTATTCAGGAGCTGTTCCCAATGAGAAAATAACATGGGGAAAGCTTGATATTAATACACCTAAATTCATAATAGAATCTGATGCAACTATCGTAGCGCCCTTGATTTTTGCTTATTTACTCGGTTGGTAATTTAAGGAGCTAAGCGGGATTTACTCCATTCATTCATGCTTGTTTTTTCAAAGCAAATACGATCATGGAGTCTGCCGGATCGTCCCTGCCAAAATTCAATGCTTTCGGGTATAACTATGTAGCCTCCCCAAAATTCAGGTCTCGGAACCCGGCTACTTTCAAATTTCTCTTTATATTCATTGTGTTTATTTTCCAAAAAGTTTCTGTCTTCGACTTTTTGACTTTGAGGAGATGCCCATGCACTTATCTGGCTTTCCTTTGGTCTGGTATTAAAATAATCATCAGAATCTTTTTCAGTTTGCTTTCGGATGATTCCTTCTATGCGAACTTGTCGCTCCAGTTCAGCCCAAAAAAATAACAAACAAACACTTTTATTTACATCAATTTCTTTTCCCTTTCTGCTGTTGTAATTTGTAAAGAATACGAATCCATTTTCATCAAAATTTCTTAAAAGTACAATTCTTGAGCTCGGTTTTCCATTAGCGTTTACTGTAGATACCGCCATAGCATTTGCATCTTTTATTTTCTTTTCAGCAGCTTCTATAAACCATTTTTTAAATAAATCTATAGGGTTTGAAGGGATGTTATTTTCGCTCAAACTGTCTTTTCCGTAATCAATCCTGTTTTTCCTTATATACTCTCTTAATTCGTCCATTTTATTCGTTTAAAAGGTATTCTATTAAAAACATCGTTCTTAATTCGGTGAAAAAATCTCTGTTGGATTTCCTTCTAAAAGAATGTCCTTCATCTTTGGCTAACATGAACCAAACATTTCCATTGTTTTCATTAACGGCCGAAACCATTTGTTCTGCTTCAGAAGCCGGAACGCGGGGATCGTTTAATCCGTGAGCAATAAATAAAGGACTTTTGATTTCATCCGCTCTTGTAAGTGGTGAAATTTCTTCAAGAAAAGCTCTCATTTCAGGAATTCTTTCATCACCATATTCAACTCTTCTCAGGTCTCTTCTGTAAGATTCAGTATTTTCGAGAAAAGTGACAAAATTTGTGATACCAACTATGCAAATCCCGGCTTTCAGCCTGTCATTGAAATGTATTAATGAAGCTAAAGACATATACCCTCCATAAGAACCACCTGTTACAGCAATTCTATTATTGTCAAGGTCACTTTGACTATCTATCCAATCAATTAATTTCCCGATATCTTTAACGGCATCTTCTCTCTTTTCCCAGTTGTCAAGTGTAAGATAAGTCTTTCCGAAGCCCGAAGATCCTCTTACATTTGGATAAATAACAGCTATACCTAACTCATTTAATGTAAACTGCGTAATAGGATTAAAATATGGTCTTGCTTGTGATTCCGGCCCGCCGTGAATATCAATTAACACAGGAAAAGGACCTTCTCCTTTAGGTTTGTATAAAATTGCAGGAATTTCTCTGGTTTTTCCATCTACTTTATCAAATGTAGGGTATGTAATGATTTCAGGTATAACAAATGTTTCAGTATCTAATCCTCCAACTTCTCCAATCGTCCATTGGACTGTTTCTTTCTTTTTATAATCCAAAACATAGACTTCGCTTGGTGAGGTAGGTGTATTGATTGTCATAGCTAAATTAAGCTTATTTGGGTGAAATTTCATGGATGTGATTATGCCCGGAGGTATATTCTCGTTTTTTCGAAATCGTTTCGTGCGGGTATCTAAGGTATACAATACACTAAAGCCATTTTCATTTGTTACGAAAGCCAGTTTTTTCCCATCATGACTAATATCAAAAGCAGTGACATCCCAGGGGATATTATGGCTAATGGGTACCATTTCTTTCTCAGTAATACTATAGTAATGCAATGTTCTGAATTCGTGATTTTGATCACTTACAATAAATAACCCTTGGTTGTCGTGGCTAAACATTGCAGTTCCGTATGCTGTTTTTTCACTGTCAGGATTAATTTGAACCTTTTCATTAGTGTTTAAATTCAAAATATAATAGTAGGATTCATTTGCGGAAAGGTAATTAAAAATGAGTTTATAGTTATTGTCAGGAGAAATATCCCCTCCTCCCCAATAGCCCGTTCCTTCAAATATAACTTCAATATCTTCCGGATTTTTCAAACTTGCCCTGAAAATATCATAATCTCTACCGTTTCTGGGGGTCCCGTTATAATAAAAATATTCTCCATTGTTGTCCCAATAGCCACCACTGAACCGATGTTTGCCATCGGTTAGAAGTTGTACTTTACCGGAAATTTTATCAAAATAATACAACTGAAAATTTTCATTACCATCGGCATCCATTCTGAAGATAAAACCATTTTCACTATCAGCCGGATTTACACTTGCACCCATAGCTGCATTATCAAAGAAGGTTATTTGTTGTCTGGCTCCCTTTGGTTTTGCAACATAGTGAACTTGGGCTGTTTCTCCAAAACGGGTTCCAATCAACATGCCGCCATCCTGCGTCCAATCTCTAAAAGCTGCACCACGTGTGTTTTGATATTGTTGTAAACGGTTTTTAATCTCGATGGGGACTTCATCCGGGATGTTTTCTAAAACTAAATTGCCTCTTTCAATACGATTTTGGCTATTTGCTTCGATTGTAAACAATACAATCATTGAAAAAATAAATGCTAAAAAGAATATGTGTTTCATAGATATTTTTTAAGTATAAAATTGTTAAACTTTTTAAGAATTAACAAAAGAATTGATGAGTGATTTTAATAAACAAAAAAGCCCGGAAATAACCGGGCTTTTAATAATAGACTTAACCTTTATCTGGAAGCATTAAAAATTTGAAGTGCTCTTTGACCTTCTTCAATAAGCACTTTTGGCGGCTTAGCTCCCATTGTTTTATGAACAGTTTCTCCATTTGGCTTTATATACACAAAAGTAGGATATGCATTTACTCTGTATTTACGGGCAAAATCTCTGCCTTTGCCCTTTTCCATATCATATTTATAATTTATAAAGTTGGCATTATAGAAATCACCTACTTCTTCCTGAGGAAATACATTGCTGTCCATCCATTTGCATGGACCGCACCAAACAGCAAATGCATCTACAAAAATAGGTTTATTTTGTTTTTTGGCTTCTTCTAAAACTTCTTCCCAGGTTCCGTTAAAAAAGTTTATACCTTTATTTTCTACAGCTGAGTTCCCGGCAAATAGGGTAGATGTAAAGAAAAAAGAAAAAAGAAAAAATATGGGGATTTTAAAATGTCTCATGATTTTGATTTTATAATAAAGATAGTGATTAAAACATCTACTCAAAAATTTAAGTTTCAAATATTAGGCCAAACTAAAAGATTTCATTTTTTGAGTTTCTGAAAATTTGGGCAAGTTCAAGTTTAATCTCTTTTCCATAGAATATTGAGGCTGTTTCAGCAAAGCTTTCCGTCCAGTCTGAGACAAAAAAAGAAGTTTTTCCTTTTGTTTTGGAAGTGTTTAAAATTTTATTCTTACTCAGATTTTCTTTTAATTGATCAGCTAAAAAATCAGTAGAATCAAAAAGTTGTATATTATTCCCTACAACTTTTTTAATATCATTTTTTATTAGAGGGTAGTGAGTACAAGCAAGAATTAAACCGTCTATGTTTTCAAAGTCCGGATATTTTAAATAGTTCTCGATTATGGTTCGGCTTATTTTGTTATTGAAATAGCCGGATTCAACCATTGGTGCAAGTAAGGGGGTGCTCAGAGAAGCTACTACCAAATCTGAACGATGTTCTTTTAAAATATTTTCATAAATACCTGAATAGATGGTGGCCTTAGTGCCGATTACGCCAACTTTTTTAATGCTTTTATTTTTAATAATACTGTCTGTAATTGGGTCAATAACATTGAATAGTAAGCATTTTTCGGAAAAATTCTCTGCTAAAAAGTCAAAAGCCATTGAAGAAGCACTGTTACATGCTACCACAATGGCTTTACATTTTTTTTCAAGTAAAAACTCTACTATTCTTTTAGAGTATGATTGTATCGTTTGAGTTGATTTATCTCCATATGGAAGATGCGCTGTGTCTCCAAAGTAAATAATATCCTCGTTAGGCAGATACTTTGATATATCACTTGCTACGGTAAGTCCACCAATACCTGAATCAAAAATCCCAATAGGTTGACTCGTTTTCAAAATAGCAGCAGTGATTAAAGTCCTAATTTCTGTCTTACCAGAGGTAAAATATTATCAGATTGTTCTGCGTGTAATAAAGCTCCAGAGCTCGTGTCAAAGATATAAGTGTAACCATGTTCTCTGGCAACTGCTTTGATAGCATCATCAGCTTTTTCTAAAAGCGGACCGTAAAGTTCTTCTTTTTTGTTTTCAAGTCTTCTTTGTGCATTTTCTTGAAAGGCAACAATCCGTTGCTCTAAATCTGAAATTTCACGAAGTTTTACTTCTTTCACTGCGTCTAACATCATTGCTTCACGGCTTTGATATTCCTCCGCTTTGGTCTGATATTCCCTAAGCATGTTTTTGTTTTGCTCTTCCAATTGTTTAGCAAAAGCTTCTAACTGTTGGTCAGCTTGTCTAACACCCGGCAAAACACTAAGTAATTCCATTGAATTAATATGTCCGAATTTAGGTGCTTGTGCTGTAGTTGTAGACATACCGGTGAAAAGCAGTCCCAAAATTAGCAATAATGAAAATAACCTTGTCATAATTTACTTTGTTTGAATTTTGATATATTTAAGAGAAAAAATTTAATTTTTGCAAAGATACTAAATGTATATGATTTTTTTAGTTTGATGGAGTATAGCCTAATGCTCTTATGATTACATCACTTTGGTCATATCTGGTATTGGCATGTAACATGGTTACTCCACCGGATTTATCAAAGATAAAATCATAATTTCTGGCAGCAGCTAATTTTTGTATTTCATCGTAGACTTTATCCTGAATAGGCTTCACTAAAGACTGTCTTTTTTGAAATAATTCCCCTTCAGGACCAAATTTGCTTCTTTGAAATTCTTTAACTTCTCTTTCTTTTTTCATGATTTCTTCTTCCCGCTGACGTTTCATGTCATCAGTTAAAAGTACTTGCTCCGATTGAAAGCTTCTGTAAAGTCTTTCAATATTCTCGTATTTAGCACGTATTTCTTGCTGCCATTGCTCAGCGGCATCGTCCAACTTTTTTTGTGCATCGTTATATTCAGGAATATTTTTCAATATATATTCAGTATCAACATAGGCAAATCTTTGTGCCATTATAGAAGTAACACCAAATAAGAACAGAACGGCAATTAGAGTTAACTTTTTCATAGGTTTTCATTTTAAATTTTAAAAATGTATTTTCTTTTGATTAAAAATTTAAATTCAAAGTGTTTATTAAAACTATTCAGGTTCGAAACCTAAAATTATATTGAATTTACCGTATCGGCTAAGGTAATCACCAAAACCATCGGCTGCTCCAAATTGATTATCAAAACCTATGCCATAATCAAAACCAAGTAGTCCAAACATAGGTAAAAATACTCTAAGACCCAGTCCTGCTGAACGGTTTAGTTGAAAAGGATTATAACTATCAAAGCTTTCATAGAAATTGCCACCTTCTGCAAAAGCAAGTACATATATAGTTGATGAAGGGTTGAGAGTCAGTGGATATCTCAACTCCATAGTGAATTTATTAAAGATTGGAGCTGCCTCAGGAGGTGTTAAAACGTCATAACCTCTAAGTGAAATGATATCTCTGCCAAAAAAAGTAAAGTTTGATATTCCGTCTCCACCTACTTCAAATCGTTCAAAAGGTGAGTAGCCCAGGTCTTGATTATAGTACCCTAAAAATCCGAAATTCGCACTTGTTTTAAGAACCAGATTACCTACGATAGGGGTGTACCAGTCTGCTTTGAATCTCCATTTATGATATTCAAGCCATTTGAATTTTTCAGCAGGCTCCATAGCCGCATAATCTTTGTCGCTAAAGGCGGAATAATATGGGGTGAATTGTACAGAGGCAGTGATAGAAGAGCCTCTCCTCGGGAAAATTGGTTGATCTATAGAATTTCTTGATAAAGCAAGTTTCAAACTCAGGTTGTTAGAATATCCGTCAGTGAATAAGAAGTTAGAGCTTCTCCAATTATTAAGCGTATAATTCTGAAAGCTTAGTGTTGGTTGAAAAACGAAAAAATCATCCGGCCAGTTTAAGCGGTTCCCTAAACCAACTGAAACTGCATTTGTAACCAAACTACCAACCACTTCATTTAAGTCTCTGTCGATATCTGCAAATCTGCTTCTGTAAACATTGAAAGTAAATTGGTTCGGTTTGTTTCCGCCTAACCACGGTTCGGTAAATGATAGGTTATAAGACTGGTAGAAACGACCGTTAGTCTGGACTCTGAGCGTTAATCTTTGTCCGTCTCCTGAAGGCAATGGTTGCCATGCTTCAGGTCGGGTAATGTTTCTTAGTGAGAAATTAGTGAAAGCGACACCTAAAGTACCGACTACACCTCTTCCTCGTCCACCCCAACCGGCAGAAAGCTCCAACTGATCAGAAGGCTTTTCTACTACTCTGTATTCAAGGTCTACAAGGCCTCTTTGTGGGTCCGGAATTGGTATGATTTCGATTCTTTCAGGGTCAAAAAATCCCAAGTTAGCAATTTCTCTTTGAGAGCGAATTATGTCAGAACGACTGAATTTACTTCCCGGAAGCGTACGTAATTCTCTTCTGATTACGTGTTCATTTGTTTTGGTATTTCCTAAAATCCGAACTTCATTTATAGTTGCCTGTGCACCTTCATAAATTCTTATTTCAATATCAATGGAGTCATTAGTAACAGCTACTTCAACCGGTGTAACCTGAAAAAAGAGATAACCATCATCCATATATAATGAACTAATATCGTTACCCATTGGATCCATAAATAATCGCTTTTCCAATATGGATTGATTATAAACATCTCCCTTTTTAATGTTCAGAATTTCATCTAACTGACTTTGTGAGTATTTTAAATTCCCTCTCCAGGCTATGTTTCTAAAGTAATACTTAGGTCCTTCGTCTATATTCAGTTTTACATTGACATGCCCATCCGGAGTCCTGTATACAGAATCAGATACAATACGAGCATCTCTGTATCCTAATTCATTGTATGTTCTGACAATCGAACGTTTATCTATTTCATAATCTTCCTGTATAAATCGGGCAGATGTAAAAATATTTAAGCTTGTTCTGTCAGCTACATATTCATATGCTTCGAAAAGGGATAGATTTCCTAAAATTCTCCAAGGCCTGAACCGGACAACGGTATCGCTTTCTGTTTTTTCCAATCCAAGTAATTCTTTTGGACTGAAGCGAACTCGTTCATTCGTATTTCGCATGCTACCTCTGATTTTCATATCAGATAGGTTTTCATTACCATTTATGTATACTCTATTTACCCTTACACGACTTCCCTTATCAATATTAAAAATAAGCTGAACACTATTAGATAAAAGCGTATCAGGCGATTCATCTACGTCAATTGAAACATTTAGAAATCCTTTTTGGAAAAAGTAGTTTTCAATTGCATTGCGGGCATTCATTTTAGTGTTTTCTGTAACCACTCTGCCCCGTATCAAATTCACTTTTGATCTTAAGTCATCCGCTTCTGCTTTTCTAACACCTCTGAATGAAAATCTGGAAAGCCTGGGCCTTTCCTGTATAGAAATATCCAGAAAAATTCTTCTGTCTACAATTCTGGACACTTGAATTTCAATATCTGTAAAGAGGCCTTGTTCCCAGAGACGGTTAATTGCTCTTCCAATTTCTTCACCGGGTAAAGTAATATTTTGTCCAACACTTAATCCGGAAAGTGAAATAACAATATCAGGGTCTAAATGTCTGGTTCCGGATGTAGTTATTCCCCCAATTTCATAATTAGCCGGAGCTGTATATGATAAAGCAGGTAAAGGACTTTCCTGATTTGTTTGAGCGAAAGCAGGGCTATTTATTAATAGAGAACTTATGATAAAAATAAAAAGTCCTGTAATTGATCGACAGAGAAATGTCTTGGAGTAATTTTTACTCATTTGATATGTATTTTCTAATTTGTTCAGCAAGTAGTATATATTAATGATAAGGACGTTTTTTTAGACAGTTTATTGCATCTTTTTTTAAAATTAAGCTTGTTTAATTAGCTGTTCACTGGTTTTCCCAAATCTTCTTTCCCGATTTTGGAACTCAGATATGGCTTGATATAGGTCTTTTTTTCTGAAATCGGGCCACATAGTTTCTGTAAAGTAAAGTTCGGCATAGGCAAGTTGCCATAATAAAAAGTTGCTGATTCTTTTTTCACCACTGGTTCTGATAAGTAATTCGGGATCGGGTATATCTTTTGTTTCTAAATATTCAGAAAATAAATTATCATCTATTTCTTCAGCCTTTATCAGGCCTTTTTCTATATTTTCAGCGATGTTTTTAGTTGCTTTTATGATTTCCCATCTAGAGCTGTAACTTAGTGCAAGAATGAGATCCATTCTTTTATTGTTTTTTGTTTCTTCTATTGCTAATTGCAAATTTTCGGCACATTGATCCGGAAGTGTATTTATATCACCAATAGCACGGAGTCTGATGTCATTTTTCATCAAGGTTTTTATTTCGCTTTTAATTGTTTTTATCAGTAGGTTCATCAATGCACTAACTTCTTTTTTGGGTCTTCCCCAATTTTCAGTTGAAAAAGCATAGAGTGTTAAATATTTTACACCGATTTCAGCACAACCTTCTGTAACTTGTCTGACTGCTTTTACTCCATTTCTATGTCCAAATAAACGGGTTCTTCCAAACCCTTTTGCCCATCTTCCGTTGCCATCCATGATTATGGCGATATGTCCGGGGAGTTGATTTAAGTCAATATTTTCTTTTAGTGACATTCGTTTTACAGGTTTTGTGATAAAGTTAAGGATTTATCAGAAATTATTCCCGGGTTTCGGACATTTCATGTTTCTAAATGTATATGAAAGGGTCAATCCTAAAAATAAAAAACTGTCATTCTTTTTTACATTACCTCTTTGTTTTCCAATGCTGCCAATGGGTTCGCCCACCTCACCGGACCTGTCAGCTAATGCAGCCCGAACTCCGGTACCTTCAATGTTTTCGGTATAGACATCGCTCACATCATCCAGATAGTCAGTAAAAGTTTTTCTGTTAGCAACTTCCAGGCCCAAAGTCCAAAAATCATTAACAGCATACTTAAATCCACCACCTATAGGTATTGCTATTGCAAATCGATTGTATCTTGTGTCTTCAGTTCTCAACTCTTGCAATACATAAGTTTCTCCCTGATAGCGAACCTTTGGATTAAAGTAAAATCCGGATATACCGGTTAATAAATATGGGGTGAAGCGAGTATCTTCCCTGGTTTTTTTAAAACTGAAAAAATTAATTTCTATTTGAGTAGATATTTCAAAAATATTGCTGAAAAAGGATAAGTTTCGGGATTGTTGATAGGAATAAGGAGATTGACTGTCTTCAAAAGAGACACGCCCACCGCTAACGGCATTTTTCCAAACAAATCTATCGTTAATATTATAGCGAACAAAAACGCCACCACCCGGGTGCATGCTTTCAAAGCTGGTATTTGTATTTAAATCTCCAAAATAATGCGCTCCACCTACCCATCCGCCGACTTCCCATTCCTGAGCTACAACACTACGGTTTGCTAAGAAAACAAAAAACAGACTGAAAATTAAAAATGATAGAGTTTTAAACGGAGGCCGTATATTCATGGCACAAAAATAAAAAAAATATGAGGTTGAGGATAATTTACTGGAAATACTTGTATTTCTGATTTCAAACGCTTTAAATAATTGAAAATTGCTCAAATCTCTTAGCTGGCTTTTCTCACTCATTAAATTGTTTGTTTTCCTGAAAAATAGTAAAGATTACAGTTGAGCCTACTGCATCTAAAGTGCTTCTATCAATGATGTCCATATTATCAGCATGCGTATGCCAATAAGTTCCAAATCCTGAGCGGGTACTTAAATCACGTTGAATGATATTTATAGTGGGAATGCCGGCTATAGTATTGATAAAATAATGGTCATCGATAACGGGACCGGTTCTCTGGCGGATAAAATAATTGTCAAAACCAAGATGGGAAGCATTCTCCCAAACCCGATTCATTAAATTAGGGTTATAAGTCATTGAGAATTGTTCGAGTGTAAAAGTTGCGTCTTTTGCTCCAACCATATCCAGTAAAATGCCTTTTGAGGCGGTATAATTTGGTTTATGAGGGTTTCTTGACCAATATTGAGAGCCCAGACACCAAGTTTTTTCACTGTTTGCTTGTCTTTTCCAGCTTGGAAGACCATAATCTTCAGCATCAAAAAAGATTATATCAATACCAAAATCTACCGGATTTTCTTTTAAAATTCGGGCAATTTCCAATAAAACACCAACCCCACTGCCTCCATCATTGGCTCCCGGAATGGGTTTCATCATTAGGTCAGGATCTTCTTCCTGATCGGCAAAAGGCCTTGTGTCCCAGTGAGCACATAAAAGTAAACGATGGCCGGCATTTGGATTGAAACTGCCAATAATATTTTTTATTTCCAGTTTTGTGCCATCAAAAGCCTCAACCTCTGCAAACTGTATTAAAGCAGTATCAGCATATTCAGATAGTTTCTTGTGTAACCATTCGGCACATTCTTTATGTTCATTGGTATTGGGCACTCTCGGGCCAAAATCTACTTGTCGCTGAATGAAATAGTAAGCTGAATCAGTATTGAAGCCTGGCACTTGAAACCCGCTCATTGGGGTTCTTTTTATTTCAGGCCTCGGCATTTCTCTGCCATTTCCACCACAGGCGAAAAGGGACATAGATATTAATAGTAAAAGGACTTGGTTAATATTCACTTTGCATAATTTAAGGTAATTTCCAACTTACTTTTCCGTCTTTTTCATCTTTCATTTGAATTTTCAGGCTGCTGAGTTTATCTCTAATCTTGTCTGACAATTCATAGTTTTTATCTTTTCTTGCCTGAGTCCGTATTTCTGAAATTAAAAGCATTAATCCGTCAACTATTTCAGTATCAATAGAAGATTTGCCTTTTTTTAATCCCATTATATCTACCAACAGAGCATGGAAAGTGGTTTTAATTTTAGAAAAAACAGCTTTTGAGATAACTTCATCCGGCAGCTGATTATTTTTCAATGCATGAATTTTTGAAGATATGTCAAAGAGTTCAGCTAATGTTTTAGCCGTATTAAAATCATCATCCATGTATTCAAAAGCAGTATCCAAAGAATCGGAGAACTCTTTATCTCGAGTGCCTTTTTCTCCAAATCTGTCAGGAGCAGTGTTTTCCAGAAAATCTAAAGCACTCATCAATTTATTAAAACCTTTCTCGGCAGCATCTAATGCATCATTTGAAAAGTCTAAAGTACTGGAGTAATGAGATTGAAGCATAAAAAATTTAATGACCATAGGAGGATAACCTCTTTCAAGTAATTCGTGATTACCGGTAATCAATTCATCCGGAAGGAATGCATTTCCCAGTGATTTGCTCATTTTTGTACCATTAACAGTAAGCATATTGGAGTGCATCCAGTATTTTGCAGGAGAAACACCGGTTCCGCCATGCCCCTGAGCGATTTCACATTCATGGTGTGGAAATTTTAAATCCATACCGCCTCCATGTATGTCAAATTGTGTCCCTAAATATTTTGTGCTCATAACGGTACATTCCAGATGCCAGCCCGGAAATCCTTCGCCCCAGGGTGATGGCCACCTCATAATGTGAGATGGACCGGCTTTTTTCCATAAAGCAAAATCTTCGGGATTTTTTTTCTCGCTCTGACTGTCTAATTCCCGACTTCCGGCTTTTAAGTCTTCTAATTTTCGTCCGGACAAAATTCCGTAACTCTCTATTTCATTATATTTTCTGACATTAAAATAAACAGAACCGTTTACTTCGTAGGCCAAACCTTTATTGATCAAGGTTTTTACATATTCTATTTGTTCTATGATGTGACCTGTGGCTGACGGCTCAATATTTGGAGATAGGGTGTTGAAAGTTCTCATTACATCATGAAATCCATTGGTGTATTTCTGAACAATTTCCATCGGCTCCAGATTTTCTAATTTGGCTCTTTGAGCGATTTTGTCTTCTCCCTGATCGGCATCATTTTCTAAATGCCCTACGTCTGTCAGATTTCTCACATATCGCACTTTGTAGCCCAGATAAAGTAAGTATCTGTAAACAATATCAAAACTTATAAATGTTCTGACATTACCAAGATGAACATCATTATAAACGGTTGGTCCGCAAACATACATTCCCACAAAAGGGTTATTTATAGGTTTGAATTCTTCTTTTTGTTTGCTTAGACTATTGTAAATTTTTAATTGATGTTTTTTTATTTCCATTAATCTTTATTTATATGGTATTCATTTATTTTTTTGCAAAGGTAATCAATAAACTATTTTAGTTGTAAGGTTGATACGATAGGATAGTGGTCTGAATATTTAATTTTTTTCACTTTATAATCAACTATTTGCCATTCTAACGAAGAGCTTATGTAATCAATTCTGAAAAAAGGAGGAAAACTTTTTATAGTATACGGAAAAAAACTATTTCCTGAAAGGGCAGTGTCATAGAGCTTATTATGAATTGTGGTGTAGGTTGAAGAGCCCGGAATGTCATTCATGTCACCGGCAGCTATTACGGGATATTTTTTTTGATCCAGGTGATTGGATACTATTTTAGCTTGTTTCATTTTTTCTTTCATGGAAGGAAGCATATGTAAAATAATAGGTTTCATGTTTTTAAACCACCAATTTACTTTTCTATAATTTTGATTTGCATCTAATTGAAACCGACTTCCTAATTTATAGGATTCTAAATGGTAGTTAAACAAATAAATTTTTTCATTAGTGTTTATCTGTGCATTTAAAATTTGAAGGCCATTTGTATTTGCTTCTTTTTTGGTGCTTTGAAAGGGTACAAATAATTCTTTTTCCAGCGGAAACCGACTAAAAACAGCCAGTCCCCATTGATGTCCTTTTCTATTGGTTAGGGTTGGTGAAAAAGCAAAGTGATTATAGTTGAGTTTGTCTTGTAAATAGGCAATGTTGTTTAGTGCTCCGTCAAAAGTTGTGAAAAAATCCTGAAAAAACAGGATGTCCGGATCTTCAGATTTGATAAAAGCCATTATGCTGTCTCTGATTTCGATATTCATATCCCAGGAGTAAAGTCCGAAATTATTGACATTATAAGACATCACTTTTATGGCATTTTCGCTCTTTTGAACACTACCGCTAAGATTTACAGAAATGAAAAAACGACTTTGTGCTAAAAATAAAAAAAGCATCAAAAAGGCAGCAATTTTGAAATGAGACTTTGTACTTAAAAACACTACAATCAGGGAGCTAATTATGGCGGGAAACAGCAGATAGGGGAAAGCAAAATACAGTAAATCACTGATAGCGATATGTTGAGGCGATATTAAACTTCCACTAAGACATAAGAGCGTAAGCAATTGAAAGAGAAGGCAAAGAAATATAAGGATTTTTTTAAGCATGGCAGATTTTTCCCGACTTTAGGCCGGAAAATTAAAACCGGGAATGCTTACTTTACAAATTGTCCAAAAATCAAATTCATTTTTTTCCAGTTTAAAAGTCGCGTCACCGGTAAAAACAGACTTTTCATTTTGCAAAGTAGTTTCATTTTTAAAAGTAATGCTATAGTCAATATTATAAAGCGCTTCTGATATGTTCCGATCAATAGTTAAAGAATGCAGATTGAATTTATACAGTTCAAAGTCAATAATTTCTTCTTTTTTATTTTTTAATAAGTTCACAAATTCGCCGGCGGTTAAAGCAATATCAGAGCCAACTTCAATTTTTTCACTAAAAAAATCATCTTCAATTTGAAGTTCTTTTATAAAAAATCTATCTAAAAACTCTTCAATCATTTCTCTGATTTCATCATGCTCATCGGGGTAGAAATCTTCATATCGAAAATGTGAGAAAAATCCTTTCAGCTCATCTTTCGGGATTTTTATGTTAAAAAGATCTTCCGTTATAAAACGATACATTTCTCTTTTTGAAACTTTAAAAGAGGGGTCGATTATAATTTTGTGTGTTAAAAGATAGTCTGTTAAGTCCCGTAGCATATCTTTTAAATCTTCATCACTAATATTTTCTACATTTTCAAAATCCGGTTGGTCAATGTAATCATACAAGCGAACCATATTGTTTTTTTCTTGATTTTCTTCATCAGACTTCAAAGACTTCAGCAACAGGTTTTCAACTTCTACCGGCAAATTTTCAATTTCAGGCATTTCATTACCTAACTTCTCCTGCAGCTCCAGTCGAAGGAGTTCGTTTTCAAGCTTTAATTGCTTGTCTTTTGGCGTAGTATTCTTATTCTCTGACTGCATGAGTTTTAAATTAAATTTTAGACTTTTCAGTTTTTAAAATTATTCAAACGAGTAAACAAGGATAAATATAAAAACAAATTTTAAAGAATGAATGAACCTTTCTTTTTTTTAATTATCAATCTTTATTTCCGGATAAAAAGTTTTCTATAAACGGATATACATCTTCTTTTGCTTCTTTGCCGGTAAGGATGTCAATGTGGCCATAGTTTTTTTTGAAACCGTCAGCTTTGCCAATCTTTTTAAAAATGGTGTTTTTCTGATCTGTTTCATTAATTAGTCTGATTACATCTTTTGGATTCCCCAAGACTTTATCATTGCTGCCTGTGATGTATAATGAAGGCGGTAGCTTTATTTTTCGGAGTGCATCTGCATAGTTAAACTTATTCCCCGGATGCATCCATTCAGTTTCATTAATCCAACGGGTAATTTCTTCGTATGACTTTTTTGTTTCTTTATCACTCCCCATTCCCCCCGGCAGTTTATCGGGTAAAAAGCCTTTTTTTGAAATCAGGGATTTGAAATAAAAATTCCAAAAGAAGTCTATATAAAGCAATTTCTTTAAATTTTTTGTACCAATATATCTTTTAGTACCTATAAAAACCATTTTCTTCGGAAAGTGATCTTGCGGACAGTCAGCCAGATAAGCCAGCATTAAAACTCCTCCCCATGAATGGGCTAACCAGCTGATTTCTTTTATTTGAAATTCATTTTTCAGGTAATTAATCATAAAGGGAAAATCATCTTCTAAGACATCAAAATGTCCGAAATCAGAATCTTTATTTATAGTTGGTGTGCTTTGGCCTCTTCCTCTCAGGTCAGGAATGAAAACATCATACCCTTTTTCTGCAAGATAGGGGCCTAATCCTTTACCGGAATTGGAATAGAAAATCTTTCCGTTTTCAATTGAACCATGTAACATCAACAGGGCTTTTGCGTTATTTTCTTTTCGAAATCTCTTTAGATGAAGCTTATAGCCATTCGGATGGTCTAAAAAAATAGACTCGCTAATTATATGTTTATTATTTTTGTTCAAAAGGATATAATTTTTAAGTTTTTAATGAAAAGCTTGAGTTTTCAGGGTGTGAAATTAGCTATCTTTCAGTTTTAAAAAAGATAAATGCAGATTAAATTTAAATACATAATGAGCAGAATCGGAATCATGGCGATTTTCTTGCTTATTTTTTTAGGAAAAACCTATTCACAGAGTCATGAATGGGAAACAGAGGGTGCTTCTTTCGGATTTCAAATACAGCCAATTATACCAAATGATATGTTTCGTTTCAGGGGTGAAACCCGAAATGTTCAGGGAACAGATTTTAGTTTGAACCCCAATCCGGGTTATGTTGCCGGAGCTGTAATTCGCTTTGGGGTACATAGAAGATTTACCTTGGAAACCGGGATAAACTATGTTAGAAGACCTTATGAAGCTATCATTGAAACAGATGGAGATACCTATCGATTAGATTTAAGAATAATTTCTTACGAGCTGCCTTTATCTGCTACATATCATGTGAGATTAGGCCAACAACTTTATTTAACCAGTACGGCCGGTTTGAGTTTGTATTTTTTACCCAGCAATTTATTTGTAGGTGAAAACCCTGCTTCGATAGCTGCAGCCAGAAGAAATTGGTTTACTCCATCTGCAAAAGCCGCTACAGGATTTGAATACCGCACCGAAAATAGTGGTTATTTTTATATAGGACCTTCCTATCAGTTTTTTTTCCGGGACTTATATCTGACTGAGATTGAATTTCGTAGAAACGGAGATTCTGTTACGAATCGTTTTTTTATAAGTGGCGAGTATTTTGGCTTGATTTTTCGATATACCTTTCCCACCGGGTAGTATTTTTTAGTTTTTTTTAACTTTGCCGAAAAAAACATGAAAAATTACAAGCTTTTATCTCTAATTGTACTATTCAGTTTCTTTACTACTTTATCATTATTTGCTCAGGATAATGATGCAGAACAAGATACAACCTATTGGGAAACCTCCGGATTTGTGAATATTAACTTTAATCAGGTTAGCTACAGCCAATGGGCAGGCGGAGGTGATAATTCTTTATCTCTAACAGGTATTGCTAACTTTAAGGCTGAATACAGAAGAGAAAGAATTGAATGGAAAAACTTTTTAGAGTTATCTTACGGCATACTTAGAACGGATCAAGATTTGAGAAAGAATGAAGACAGAATTCATGTTATCTCACAGTTGGGATATGATATAAATGATAAGTTCAGCTATAATTTGCTTTTCGATTTTAAAACGCAGTTTACAAAAGGCTTTAATTATCCGAATGATTCGGTGGCTATTTCAGATTTCATGTCACCGGCAAGTGTATTGTTGGCGTTGGGTATTTTATATGAGCCTGCTCCGTTTTTTTCAGTTTCACTATCTCCAGCAGCCGGGAAAGCGACTTTAGTGTTAAATGATGATATAGATGAGACTATTTATGGTTTAGACGAAGGCGAAAACGTTCGTTATGAATTTGGAGCATCTTTAGTAGCCACTTTTGATGCAGATATTTTTGAAAATGTTAACCTACGTTCCAGGCTGGAGCTTTTTAATAATTACACCAATCCGGTGGTTGAAAACAGAGGAAACATAGATGTTAACTGGGAGTCTCGCCTGAATATGAAGATTAATAGTTTCCTGACGGCTTCCATTTTGGCGCACCTTTTATATGATCACGATATAGATGTACCAAAAGTGGATGATGATGGAAATGACTATATGGGAAAAGGTTTACAGTTTAAACAATCCTTAGGAATTGGCTTGTCATTCAGCTTTTAGAAAAATTAATTTAATAACAGACTTTTTCTGTTAATTGCGTTGGTCTGCACCCCACATAAGTTTATTTCGAATTGTATTAAAGAAGCTTTTTTCTTTCAATCGGAATAAGTTTATTGCAAAATCTGCTTTACGAATTGTTAATTCAATATCTGTTTCAGCCGTTTTGTATCTGGAGTCAAGGGTGCACAAGAATCTTCCGCCACGACTTTCAATCTTCAAGCTGATGGTACTGTCATTTGGCACTATCATGGGCCTGACCGTCAGGTTGTGAGGTGCTACGGGGGTAATTACAAATGTTTTTGATGAAGGATAAATTACCGGGCCGCCACAACTCAGGCTATAGGCTGTAGAGCCGGTTGGAGTTGCAATTATCAAACCATCTGACCAATAAGAATTTAAAAGTTCCCCATCTATATAGGTATGTATAGTTATCATTGAAGAGGTATCCGTTTTATGAACGGTACATTCATTGAGCCCAAAATTTAAATTTCCAAAAATTGGTTTACTGCTGTCTAAATGCAGTAATTCTCTTTTATCAATATTAAATGATTGATTTATTATGCTTTGTACGACGAGGCTTGTTTCTTCTTTGCTGACGCTGGACAAGAATCCCAATCTACCTGTGTTTATGCCAATTATTGGAATCCCTGAATCCCGAATTATAGTAGTTGTATCCAGAAGGGTGCCGTCACCGCCAATGCTTATCAAATAGTTAATCTTTTTTGATATCACATCATTATTATCATTGAAAGTGCCATGAGAAAGCTTTTCAGGCAAATGGGCACTAATTTTTTGAGAAATCTTTTTGTGCAGAAATACTTCAATATTGTTCTGACTTAATTGATGTATCAGATCCAAAAAAGTATTTTCATTCTCTTTAGTAATGTTTCTTCCGTAAATAGCTATTCTGAGCATTATAAATCAGTTAAAAAATGTAAATATAATCCATTTTCTCCAAGGTGATTGACAGCATATTCCACTCTCCAAACAAAATCATAGGCTGTAACGATGTCCAGTCCTAAGCCGGCGCTCCACAATGGTTTATTAATCAAAAAATCACCGGTGTAAAAGTAATCATCATAAACATATCCGGCATCAAAAAAAGCTTTAAGATATACATTAACCGGTAATCTTTGTAGTTTGTCTAAGCCGGGAATCCAGCCATCATTTAGGTTGTAGTTGAAAATATTTTTTTTAAAATTAAACTTAAAAACCCCGTGGTGTCGGCCATCTATGACATAAAATTCATAGCCTCTTACCAAATCTTTTAAGAAACCGAGTGAACTTTGATTCAGATACGGTTGCTCTCTCGGGAGCGAAAATTTTGTTCTCAGTTGAGTTGAAATATAGAAACCGCTACCCAGATTTAAAAACTGACTGTAAACACCAAAAAGTTCAGTCATAAAGGTTTCAGACATTAATCCTAAACCGGATTGTTTTAGCCGGACTTCCCACATGCTGCCTTCTGTTGCGTAAATTTTTCTGTCCCGTTTGTCATTTCGATAATATAGGGATGCGCTCAGAAATCTTTGACGATTCTTTCCGGTTTCTAAAAAATTGTCATTTAGCTTAACAATAGTATCCGTCACCTGATTATCATTATAGCTGATTCCGGCACCAAATTCACTTATGTGGGCCGCTCTGTACGTTAGAAACAAATCTGTTTGAATAAAATTTATTGCATATTCCGGCAGTCTGTGAAAGATCTGCTTATGATTTTCCGCGGAAGTAAAAACCTCCCGGTTGCTTTGCCAGGAAGCATTTACAAAGGCTCCAAAATTTCTTTTTTTTCCAAAACCCGGGATGGTATAACTGAGCTCCAGTTTTCGGTTAAATCCGAGATGCCCGTTTATATGTAGTTTTTCGTTTCGGCCTCTCATATTAAAATGAGTAAAACTGAGACCATAAATAGTTCTGGAAAATGAGCGGTTAAAATCTGTCCACCAAACATTAAAATTTCTATCTGCCAGGCGGAAGATAGGGTGTCCTAAAAAGTGCCATCTTTCTCTAAGAAT
>REEL01000117.1 GCA_007695095.1 Chitinophagaceae bacterium
TTGTTTTGATATCATATGTAAATTAAAATCGACGTAAAGATACGGAGTATTTTTGTACCAGACAACTTTAAAGTTGAGATTTCAATAAAATTGATAACTATAATAACTTTATGGTTGTTTTTACAAATCGGGGTTCCTGTCAAAATACTAAAATCATTGCACAACGCAGCCGGGTTGGATAAAAAAGCATGTATGTGGCTGCGAAATAAAACTTCCAGACTTATAAAGAAGGGGGGTCAGTATCCGCCGGAATGGCAGATGTTTTTTAAAATATTTTTCCCGGTTTTAAGGGGGTCAGTATGGTCCGGAATATCCACCTGCTTCCAGGTAAGTGGGAATGCGGTATTGCTCAAAAACTTCTTCACTTACTTCGCCGTTTTTGCAGGAAACTCCGCTTATATCGGCCGGAAGGCGGGTTGTTGGCTATACCATATTGTGCCCAATTCTTACTTTATTTTGAATGTATTCATTATTTTTTCGCCAACCGTTAAATAATTGTCGAACTGATTTATTTCAGTGGTCAGTGTCAGAACATAAGCCTTTTCATTAACTACCCAATAGTACTGAAGCCATTTTAAATCGAACAGCCCTTGTTTCCCTGTGTGGATTATTTTATGTAATTCTCTGTTATTATTTCCCTTAACTCTCTCGCTTTCAATTATATTTCCGTCGGTAATCATAGTGTTTATTTGTCCTTCCGATATTTCGACATACTGGTCAAGGTTTATGTTGTACCCCTTTAAATCCTGAATGATTAAATTTATGTTTTCTCGAAAGAAATCATGTTCAGAAGTTTGATTTGATAGTAACATGAAGCTGCTTCCCATATGTCCTGATTTATCAAGCTCAAATGTGTCTGGGTAATGAATTGTAAAGTTTGCTTTGTTCAATACTTTCCAATTCTCAGGTATTTCGACTTGGTTTTCTTTTTTGGTATTCTGTTCGCAAGCGCTTAAATAAAAAGCCAATGCTGTTAAACAAATTAGCGCGAATGGTCTCATTTTTCTCTTTTAAGGTTATTTAATTCACTTTGTCATATTTGGTTTGGTCTCTTGTAAAATTGGGCACAACGGTTTGAATATGGTTCGTGCCGCACTTTATTGAATAGTTTTCTTTAGATTCCCTGCTATCAAATCTACTGATTCTATCTCTGGGTATTTCGAAGCTGCGGCATGAACTATATTTTTTTTTGTTGTGTGTAGTTTGTATTATCTTTTTCTTCACTTTTTTTGCTCGACAATCATTACCTGGTCTGCAATATTATTGTAAATTGGTTTAAATAATCGCTTGAACTCAAGTTCACTTTGCCTTTTGAGTTTATCAATGGTAGGGGAATAGTTCGTTTGATAGGGTGGAGTTGTAGTTAATAGAGGATGAGATGAACAAAATTCTAATCCCTTAGTCCTCAGTTTTTTCAATTTGCTGTTCGATCTTAAATACATAATATGTGTTTCTCCCTTTATAGGAACCTTAAGTGTTGTTTTTAGTCTTAACAAACTCGCCCTAAATTTTCTGTTTTTCAGATAATAAAGGGTTTCTCCAAGACAAAATGGAGTTAGATGAGCAGTTATCAGAAAGCCCCCCTTTTTTAAATAATTTGATAATATTTGGTTGACTTTTAATAGTAAGTCATTATCAATGTAAGAATAGCCACCAGTAATTGAATAAATCAAATCGAATTGCTTTTCTTTAAACGATGATTTATCGAGGTTTTGCATCATAGTTTGATATAGAGTGATCTGTCCGTTTTCGATCTTGTCCTTAAACTTTTCATAAGATTTGTTTAACATTCCTCCAGAACCATCGGTACCAATGATTTTATATCCATTTGAAAGAAAAAATGGAAAATCATTACCGGTTCCACAATTGAGATCTAGAACCTCTTTGTTTTTTCCTTCTGGAATATAATGCTTTACAATGCTGTGAGCTAAATTTTTAGTAAGAGCATAAATTGTATCTGGCTTTAATAATTTGGAATAACTCAAGGCGTATTTATCCCATCCTGAATCGTATGTGAAATGTTCGTCGTATATATAAGGTTCTATCATTCGTATTATTTTATTTTCAGATCTATTTGGAAAAAGATTAAAAAAATATTTAATTGTATTTTCTGTAGTTGGGAATTACACACAACATTGGCAATATGAAAAGTTGGGCATTTTGAAATACCAAACTTTCAATTTACTATAGTGATTACTTAATGTTATAATGTTCATATTTAGCACTTTTCGCCCAATTTTTTTTATTGCGTTTTATGGTCCATTATTTCTTATCCAATATTAAATGACCAAGTTCATGGCATAACCCATAGATGTTATTCTTCCCTCCATTTCCTGGAGAATTAAATGAATCCATTGTTTTGTATTCAAGCGTAATACTCTTTAGCCTTCTCCGGTCAAAATATAAAACACTCCTGTCGGTGTTTTTGATAGTAAAATTAACCTTATCAGGCAGGTTGTAACCATTTCTAATCGCAATAGTCCGTGCTAATTCCAATACCTTAAGGCTTGCTTTTGCATATTCTTCAGCTTCAATATCATATTTGACTTTAAAATGCATTGTTTCAATTTTACCTGTTTGACCATTAAGCAAGGTTGAACCAAAAATCAGGAGTAAGAAAATTGTTAATATGTTCATTTCTTAAAAGTTAATTTTTAATCAAATAATTCATTTAGTCATTGATTATTAAGCTTATCCGTCACGCTAATGGGCTATAACTCTCATACATTTGCAAATATAAACCCCTTTCCCAACTTTCAACACATACCCCTGGTAGTAATTCGTTTCATTCCGGTTTGTGTAAAAAAAGAAATTTCATTTCCCTTTGCTAAATCCTAGTCTGT
The DNA here is from genome assembly GCA_007695095.1 of Chitinophagaceae bacterium. NCBI lineage: Bacteria > Pseudomonadati > Bacteroidota > Chitinophagia > Chitinophagales > Chitinophagaceae > Chitinophagaceae bacterium. The sequence goes on from REEL01000117.1 coordinate 2,844, forward strand.
TATTCCGGGCGGAACAAAGTGGAGCGAAGCATATCGCAGTCCTATCATTTTTCAAGGAATTTTTTTCAAAACCCATATCTCTTTGTTATTCAAATTTTTAATTCCTTTTAAAATAACAAAACGGTCGCAAAGTAGATAGACCATTTTTAGGGGTGTAGTTCAATCCCGCAAAGGTGGGATTGGGTGTTGCGGACCGCTCATATTCCTGTATATTGGCGGGTCGTTGTTCTATTTACTCATTTCAAACTGCCATAAAGTTATCAAGATTAAGGAAATTACAGATAAAACAGCTCTGATGTTATTCCAAAATGTCCAACGTTTTTCAAATAAATTTCTAAATTCCGTGAGTTCTATTTGACTTACATTGAGGAGGTCAAACCTTTCCAATTGATTATTTAAAGGCACATTGATGGTAGCCGTTATACCAATTACTAAGATGTAGGTCAAAAATCCTGCAATGAGTAACCAACGATTCGAAACGTCATTTTGATGAAAGTAAATCGTTAATGGAAAAAGCAATAAAGGGCAGAAAAAGCAAAACAGGAAAAGGGGGCTCAATATTTCTTTGTTGATGCTTTTCATTGCTTTCAAAAATTCCAAGGCTGATAAATGCTTTAATCCCGGGCTAACAGCAATTGTAAATGAAAATAGAAGCCCTGATATGAGAGCAACCGAAATCATCAAAGCAATTGGAAATAAGCAACTTACTTTTATCATTCCTTCAATGTTTTTATGTATGATATTATATCTTTAATTTGGTCTGCATTAAGCTTCTTTTCCCACGAAGGTATAATTCCTTTTCCTTTTTGAATAATTCTCAAATATTGGCCATCAGTAAGAGCTGACTTTTGAAGATTTTTTGCTCCAAACTTGCCTTTCGTGCCGTCTAATCCGTGACATTTTGCACAGTTTTGTTCGAAGAGTGCTTTTCCAGAACCTACTGAATTTTCAAAATGAGTTGGTGGATTTTGAACAGGCATTGTTTTATTTGAAAAAAACAACGCCCCAAATGCCCAAAGATTCAAAATGAGTATTGTAGTTGTCTTCATCAGTTTGAAATGCTAATGGTTTTCTTAATAAACATATCAGAACTAAGTTGCTCCACCATAAAACAAGCCACATCAGCCCTTGAAATTTTAAGCCTTAGGTTTCTTGTTTGGGCATTAAATCCAACTTGGAAATTTTGGGTTGAAGGTTCATTTGTAAATGCACTTGGACGTACAATGGTAAAGTCAAGATTAGTTTCATTAATGTAACCTTCTTGTAATTTGTGGTCATTGAAGGCTTTTTTAATGAGAAAGCCAAACATAATGTACTTCCAAAAGAAGTTAAGATTGTGCCAGCTATCTCCAATCCCCAAAGTGGTTTGGCATATCAGACGGGTTACGCCTAAATGCTCCATAGCTTTAATAATGTTTTGAGTGCCTTTTGCTCGCACTGTGCCTTTTGCTCCATCGCCCAGACAACATAATACAGCGTCTGTACCTTTGATGGCACTTTGTACATCTTCAAAATTGAATACATCACCTTGAATGATAGATAACTTAGGACTTTCTATTTCTTTCAGTTTGGTGGCATTGCGGGTAAATGCTTTTACAGAGTAGTCTTTAGCCAAGGCTTCTTTTACTACGTATGTTCCGAGTGAGCCTGTCGCTCCAAAAATGATTACTTGCATAAACTTTATAATTTTATGCAAAGTTGCGATGCTCCTACTTGGTAAAATAGAACAAAAACGACAAAATCAAATGCCGTTTTATTTGGTAATAAATTGTTTTGGTGTTTTACCTGTAAAGGATTTGAAAACTCTTATAAAATGAGATTGGTCAGCAAAACCATTTTCATACACCACATCAGTTAAGGAAGCAAAATCTTTCACCGATAGCTGTGTCAATGAATTTTGGAACTGAATAATCTTAGCAAACTGTTTAGGTAAAAGCCCCGTTTCGGATAAAAATCTTCTTTCAAAAGTGCGTTTTGTCAAGTGTACTTCTTTTGCAGTTTCAACTAAACTACACTTTCCTTTGGCTGCCAAGATTTTATTGATAGCCGAAAATATCGCATTATCAAAGTTGTTTTTCTTTGCTTCAATTAATTTTTCAATGTAAGAAGATAGTAATTTAACTCTTGAATATGGGTTATTGTCAAGCGATAACGCTGACGAAATATTGTTTTGAACTTGGGTGATTTCAAGACTTAAATCATAACAATTATCATTGATTGATTTTGGGTCAATTTTAAAAAGGGTGTTAAGGGTAAAGGGGTAAAGTTGAAATACAATCATTTGATAACTTCCAAAAATCTCAATTTCAATCGGTTCAATTGTCTGTCCATAAATAAACAATTGAGGCATCCTTTTTCTATGCGGGTTCACATAAAGCCCGTTTGGTGTTTCGTGATACATCAATCCAGGAAACCCGTCAGCAAAAAAAGGTAAATTGGTTTTAGTGTCGGTTTCATTACTTTCAAATACCATTATGCTTTTCACAAAAGGTGAAAGAGCTTTGTCAAATTCTATATTCTGAAACTTCATTTTGTCGGTTTGCTTGTCTTTTACAATGCCCGCTAACGTTCCTGTTATAGCCACATTAGCGAATTTATTCCGCTTTGCTCCATGAGGGCGTTGCGGGCTTT